>NZ_JAOCCT010000013.1:0-122612 GCF_029840555.1 Stenotrophomonas sp. GD03877
ACCGGCCACACTGCGGAACCAACGCGCGCTCCACCACGGAGGGGCGGCGCCGTTGGAGCGCCCTAGTCGAACAGCGCCTCGATCGCCGCCAACCCCGCGCTCGCCCGTTCCTTCTTGCGCGCCGCATCGGCCACCGGGTCCGCGCCATCGCGCTGGATCTCCTCGGCCGGAATCTCCTCGAAGAACCGGCTCGGCTTCAGCCGCACATGCTCGCCGAACTTGCGCGTCAGCTTGCTGTAACTCATCCACAGCTGGATCTTGGCGCGGGTGATGCCCACGTACAGCAGGCGACGTTCTTCCTGCAGGTTGCCCTCGTCCAGGCTCACCTGGTGCGGCAGCACGCCGTCCTCGCAGCCCACGATGAACACATACGGGAACTCCAGGCCCTTGGAGGCGTGCATGGTCATCATGCGCACCTGGTTGCCCCCCTCGTCCTTGTCGCTGCGCGACAGCAGCGCCAGCTGGCCGGCCAGGTCAGCGGCAGTGGCACCGCGCGGTCCGCCCTCGAACCACTGCGCCAGTTCCTCGATGTTGTTGGCGCGGCGCTGGTAGCTGGCTTCTTCCTTGGCCTGCTGGCGAAGTTCGCTGAGCAGGCCGGATTCCTTGGCGACCTTGCGGATCATGTCGCCGGAGCTCACCTGGCGCATCTGCGCACGCAGGTCACGCAGGATATCGGTGAAGCGCGCCAGGCTGTTGGCCGCGCGCGGTGGCAGCTGCTGCAGGGCGCCGATCGCCTCGGCGGCCTGCGCCATCGGCATGTCCTTTTCCTGCGCCAGTTCGGCCAGCTTGGCCAGCGTGCCGGCACCGACGTCACGCTTGGGCGACTGCACCGCGCGCATGAACGCGGTGTCGTCATCCGGGTTCACCAGCAGGCGCAGCCAGGCCAGCGTGTCCTTCACTTCCTGGCGTTCCAGGAACATGGTGCCGCCGGTCAGGTGGTAGGGAATGCGCAGCAGCTGCATTGCCTTTTCCAGCGGGCGCGACTGGAAATTGCCGCGGAACAGGATGCAGAAATCACTCCACGGCACGTTGCGCGACTGCGCCACGAAGGCGATTTCGGCGGCAACCTTTTCCGCTTCGTGTTCGCTGTTGCGGCATTCCCAGACACGGATGCGTTCGCCGTCGGCCCGGTCGCTCCACAGCTTCTTCAGGTGCTCATGCGGATTGTTGGCGATCAGCGCGTTGGCCGCGCGCAGCACGCGGTTGGAGCAGCGGTAGTTCTGCTCCAGCTTGATGATTTCCAGCTTAGGGTAGTCACGCCCCATCTGCTGCAGGTTTTCCGGGTTGGCGCCGCGCCAGGCGTAGATCGACTGATCGTCATCGCCCACGCAGGTGAAGTTGCCCTTGTCACCGGCCAGCTGCTTGAGCAGCCGGTACTGCGCGTCGTTGGTGTCCTGGCATTCGTCCACCAGCAGGTAGCCGATGCGTTCGCGCCAGGCCACGGCGATCTCCGGATTTTCCTCCAGGATCTGCACCGGCAAACGGATCAGGTCATCGAAGTCGACCGCGTTGAACGCCGTCAGGCGCAGCTGGTAACGCTCGTAGACACTGGCCGCTTCCTTCTCGCGGTTGCTGCGCGCGGCGGCCATCGCCTGTTCGGGCGACAGGCCGGCGTTCTTGGCGCGCGACACCAGGTTCTTCATGTCCTCGATGTCGTCGGGCTTGGCCCCGTACATCAGGTCCTTGATCTGCGCAGCAGCATCGTCGGCATCGAAGATCGAGAATCCACGCTTCAGGCCCACGGCGGCGTGTTCGATCTGCAGGAACTTCAGGCCCAGCGCATGGAAGGTGCAGATCGTCACCTCGTCGGCATCCTGCTCGCGCAGGCGCTTGGCCACACGCTCGCGCATTTCCTTGGCCGACTTGTTGGTGAAGGTGATCGCCGCGATGCGGCGCGCCGGATAACGGCCACAGCCGATCAGGTGGGCGATCTTTTCCACGATCACGCGCGTCTTGCCGCTGCCGGCACCGGCGAGCACCAGCAACGGGCCTTCGATGTGCAGGACGGCGGCGGCTTGGGGGGGATTGAGACCGTGCATGGGATGGGGATTGTAGCGGGGCCGGGTGACGACCACAGCGGGCCGCCGGTGGGGTTGCTGAACGGCTTCGGCGAAGCGGGGCTGCGGCGTACAATCCGTCGATGGCCAAGCTCTACTTCTACTATTCGGCGATGAACGCCGGCAAGACCACCACCCTGCTGCAGAGCGCTCACAACTACCGCGAGCGCGGCATGCGGGTGGCGATCCTGACCCCGCGCCTGGATGATCGTGCCGGCGCCGGCGTGGTCGCCTCGCGGATCGGCCTGCGCGCCGAGGGCATGGCCTTCGATCGTGACACCGACCTGCAACGCTGGGTCGAGCAGGACCTGGCGACGAACGGGCCGATGGGCTGCGTGCTGGTGGACGAGGCACAGTTCCTCACCCGCGCGCAGGTATGGCAGCTCAGCGAGGTGGTCGACCAGCTGCGCATTCCGGTGCTGTGCTACGGCTTGCGCACCGACTTCCGCGGCGAGCTGTTCGAAGGCAGCCAGTACCTGCTGGCCTGGGCCGACGAGATGCAGGAGATCAAGACCATCTGCCACAGCGGCAAGAAGGCGACGATGACCGTGCGCGTGGACGAGCATGGCCACGCGGTGCAGGACGGCCCGCAGGTGGAGATCGGCGGCAACGACCGCTACGTGTCGGTCAGCCGCGCCGAGTTCAAGAAGATCACCCGCGGTGAAGGGCGGATCGATCCGGCGCAGGCCCCGCTGCCGTTGTAAAGGGTGTTCGGCAGGGCTGCGCCCTGCACCTGCAGAGGCAACAGCAACGTCAACAGCGAAAGCTGGCATTCCGTGGGATGGCGGGGCACTGTGGGTGTGCGGGGACGGCGCAAGTACGTCCATGTAGCCTTGGTCGCCGCATCCATGCGGCTCACACCCCGCAAACCCACAGTGCCCCGCCTTCGACAATTGGCCGGCGGCCAGTAGATCCACGCCATGAGTGGATGAAATCTGTCAGATATCGAATGAAATTCCGGGGTCAGATCCGTTTTCCTTCGGAAAACGGATCTGACCCCATGAGCTGTTCCGACAGATCGCGGAGGTCTGTCGAAGGCGGGGTGGGTCCGGTTGCGGGGGCGTGAGCCGCATGGATGCGGCGACCGAGCTTACAGGGACGTACTTGCAGCGTCCCCCGCAACCGGACCCACCCCGCCATCCCACGGAATGCACGCATTTGACGTTGCCTTGGCTTGAAGCGGGTGCAGGGCTGCAAGCCCTGCAATCCCAAACCACTCAGTACAGCGTGCGCTCCGGCGCACCGGCCGGCGGCGGGGTGTACTGGTACAGCCAGGTCTCGGTGAGGGTCTTGCCGCCACTGCGCAGGAACAGGCGGATGTCGATCTGCTCGGTGCTGCCTTCCGGCGGCACCAGGTCGAACATCGCGCGGTAGCCGTTGATCTCGCGCAGCGGGCGCGCCGACACGATCTCGACCCGGCCACGGCTGGCTTCCACCACCGCCTCGACCTCGCCCTTGTCGATCAGCCTGGCCAGTTCGCCGCCTTCGAAGTCCACCGCAAAGCGCCAGCTGAAGTACTCGCGCTTCTTGCCGACCACGCCGCCCAGGCCGGTGCGGCTGGCCACGCAGTGCGCCAGCGGCGGCCGTGCCGGCGGTTCGGCACCCCAGTACAGGCGATAGCCGACCAGCAGCTCCTGGCCCGGCTGCGGCTTTTCCTTCGGGTTCCAGAACGCCACGATGTTGTCGAAGGTCTCGTCCACGGTGGGAATCTCCACCAGCTGCACCGAGCCCTCGCCCCACTCGCCCTTCGGCTCCACCCACAGGCACGGGCGCTTCTCGTAGAACACGCCGTCGTCCTGGTAGTGGTCGAAGTTGCGGTCACGCTGCAGCAGGCCAAAGCCGCGCGGGTTGCGGTCCACGAACATGTTGAAACGCAGGTTGCGCGGGTTCAGCAGCGGCCGCCAGATCCACTCGCCGGCACCGGTCCACAGCGACAGGCCGTCGGTATCGTGGATCTCCGGGCGCCAGTCCCATGCCATGCGACGGTCGTTCTCACCCACCTGGTACATGCTGGTGCACGGGGCGATGCCCAACCGCTCGATCGCCTTGCGCGGGTACAGCGCGCTGTCGATGTCCATCAGCAGCACGTCGCCATTGGTGATCGCGAAGCGGTAGGCGCCGGCCACGCTGGGCGAATCCAGCAGGCCGTAGACCACGATCGTCTCCGAATCGGCCGACGGCTGCTCCAGGTAGTAGGCGATGAAGTCCGGGAATTCCTCCGGCTTGCCCATGCCGGTGTCGATCGCCAGGCCACGCGCGGACTGGCCGTACTGGCCTTCCTTGCCGACGGCGCGGAAGTAGCTGGCGCCAAGGAACGCGGCGAAGTCGCGGTCGGTGTCCTTGCGGGTGTTGAGGCGAAACCCGGCGAAGCCCAGATCGGCCGGCAGCTCGCCGTCCTTGATGCCGCTCTTGCCGTAGTTGAACGCCGCGCCGTCATAGGCCAGCTCCTGCGCCTTGCCGTCGACCACGTCGAACATGCGCACCGGCGAGTGGAAGTACAGGCCCAGATGGAAGAACTTGGCCTGGAACTTGCCCGGCTGGTCGGCCCACAGCGCATGGTCCTGGCGGTAACCGATCGACTGGTACTGGTCCCAGTCCAGGCCTTCCAGGCGGCCCGGCAGCACCCGCTTGTGGCTCTTGTAGGGCGCCTGTGCCAGCGCGCGCGCCTGGCCCTTGAGGGTGGCGAAGTCGAACGGCTGCGGCTGGCCGAGGCGGCGCAGGCCCATCTGGCCGCTCTTGCTGGCCGCGCACGCGGGCAGGGACGGCAGGCCGAATGCAGCCAGGGCGAGGGAGGCATTGCGGATGAAGTCGCGTCGTTGCATGCAGGCGCGTCAGGCACAGAGGGAAGGTCGGCCATCATAGGCAGACAAACGTTAACGGGCAGCGGAGACCTCTCCTGCCCGTTCAGCTGCCGCTGGCCGCCCGCCTCAGCGCTGGCAGTGGCTGCACCAGACGCTGGCGCGCTGGCCGATGGTGGCGTGCTTCAGCGCCCGGCCACAGTTCGGGCACGGCAGGCCATCGCGGCCATACACCAGCAGCTCCTGCTCGAAGTAGCCCGGCGCGCCATCCGGGCTGATGAAGTCACGCAGGGTGGTGCCACCACGGGTGATGGCGTAGCCCAGGATCTCCTTCACCGCGTCGGCCAGCCTCTGGTAGCGCTCGCGCGAGATCTTCCCGGCCTCGCGCAGCGGGCTGATGCCGGCCTTGAACAGGCTTTCGGCGGCGTAGATGTTGCCCACGCCCACCACCACCGCCTGGTCCATCAGGAAGGTCTTCACCGGCGCACTGCGGCCCCGGCTGCGGGCAAACAGGTAGTCGCCGTCGAAGGCATCATCCAGTGGCTCCGGGCCCAGCCCCTGCAGCAGCGGGTGGACTTTGCCGGCCGGCTGCCAGAGCAGGCTGCCGAAGCGGCGCGGGTCGTTGAAGCGCAGCAGGCGGCCGTTGTCCAGGCTGATGTCGACGTGGTCGTGGGCGCGTAGCGGGGTATCGCCAGGCAGCACGCGCAGGCTGCCGGACATGCCCAGGTGCAGCACCGCGCTGCCGATGGCGGTATTCAGCAGCAGGTACTTGGCGCGGCGACGGATCTCCTCGATGCGCTGCCCCGGCAGCAGCTCGGCCACTTCCGGCGGAATCGGCCAGCGCAGATCGGCGCGGCGCAGGATCACGCCGTGTACGCGGCGACCCTGCAGGTGCGGCGCCAGGCCGCGGCGGGTGGTTTCTACTTCGGGCAGTTCAGGCATGAACCGATTCTACGCCCGCTCAGCGTGGCGGCGCCGCCAGTTCACGGGCATCCAGGACGCCATCACCGTTGGCATCCTGCGTGTGGAAGCGCTGCACGATCGCCTGCCGCTGCCGCTCGCGGCTGATCTCCCTGCCCTTGCCACCGGGCAGCTCCTCGGCCGTCAGCACGCCATCACCATTGCGGTCCATGCGGTCGAAGGCATACAGCATCCACTGCACGTACTCGGATTCACTCACCCGGCCGTCGCCATCGCTGTCCATCCGCTGCAGATAGCTGGCGGTATCGGTGACCTGGGCCAGCGCCGTGCCCGGCAACAGCACCGCCAGCAGAATCCCGTACCCTGCCCTCACGCGCCCACCAGGCTGTAGCCCTTCAACCGGGCGGCGTAGGCCTGCAACGCCGCGATACCGCTTTCCTCGGCCTCGCGGCACCATGCCTGCAACTGATGCAGGCGCTCGGCAGCGTCGTGGCCACGGGCTTCCAGCAACGCAGCCAATCGCCCGCGGTACTCGACCAGCGTGCGGATGCGCGGCCGTTGTTCCACCCATGCGCTGAGCTGGGCGCGGCTGTCCGGCTTCAACCAGCGGCCATCATTGACCAGGCCACGGCGCAGACGACGCGGCAACAGACGGCGCAGCTTGGCACCGGCGTGAGCGGCTTCCTCGCGCAGGGCCGGCATGAACACGTTGCGCTGGTAATCGGTCATCGCCTGGAAACGGTGCGACAGCAGCGCCTTCAGGGTTTCGGCATCGGGCACGGCGATGTTCGGGCGCACGTCCATGGCCGGTGCCACCCGCAGCACCTTGGCCAGGCGCAGCGCCTGCAGCAGGCGGATCGCACTCCAGCCGATGTCGAATTCCCAGCGCCGCATCGCAAAGCGCGCCGAGCTGGGGAAGGCATGGTGATTGTTGTGCAGCTCCTCGCCACCGATCCAGAACCCCCACGGCGTCAGGTTCGTGGAGGTATCGGCCGATTCGTAGTTGCGGTAGCCCCACCAGTGGCCCAGGCCATTGACCACGCCGGCCGCCCAGAACGGGATCCACGCCATCTGGATCGCCCACAGGGCCACGCCGGGCAGGCCAAACAACACGGTATTGATCGCGAACAACAGTACCGGCCCCAGCGTGGCATGCGGGGTATACAGGCGGCGCTCGATCGCATCGTCCGGGGTGCCGCGCCCGTACTGTTCGATGTCCGCGCGCATGCCGCGTGCCTCCCGGTACAGCTCCACGCCATGCCAGAACACCTTGCCAATGCCGCGGGTGACCGGGCTGTGCGGGTCGTCCTCGGTCTCCACCTTGGCGTGGTGCTTGCGATGGATGGCCACCCACTCGCGGGTGATCATCGAGGTGGTGAGCCACAGCCAGAAGCGGAACACATGGGCCAGCGCCGGATGGAAGTCGACCCCGCGATGGGCCTGGCTGCGGTGCAGGTACAGGGTCACCGAGAAGATGGTGATCTGAGTGAAGACCAGCAGCACCGCCAGCATGGCCCACCAGCCCAGGCCGAGCACACCACCGGTCAACAGGGACATCAGGGCATCAGGCATGACGGCTCTCCGGATCGACGCGGGGATGGCAGACATCATGGGCGCTTGCGTTGCAAACTGCATCCCTGCGGCGGTGCTTCGCATCGCCATCCGTGGCACCGTTCACAGTTGGGGACCTGAGTTGTCGAGCCTTGATCCACGCGCCAGCACCATGACTGCGGCCCCGTCCATCGCGGAGCTGCCCCCCTTGATCGAACTGGACCGCGCCACCGTGGTGCGCGGCCAGGTGAAGGTGCTGCACGGGCTCAGCCTGCGCATTGCACAGGGCCAGCACACCGCCCTGCTCGGCCCCAACGGCTGCGGCAAGTCGACCTTCATCAAACTGATCACCCGCGAGCTGTACCCGCTGGCGCAGGGCGACGGCTCGGTGGCAGTGAAGGTGCTGGGCCAGAACCGCTGGCAGGTGGACCGGCTGCGCTCGCAGCTGGGCATCGTCACCGGCGACCTCAGCAGCAACCTGGCCGACATGCCGGGGCTGACCGTGGAGCAGGCCGTGCTGTCGGGCTTCTTTGCCAGCTACGTGGTGCCCGCCTTCCGCGAGGTGACCGCCGACATGCGTGCACGCGTCGGCGAGACACTGGCGATGACCGGCGCACTGTCCCTGCGTGAACGTGCCTACGCCGAGCTGTCGGCCGGCGAGACCCGCCGCGTGCTGATCGCGCGCGCGCTGGTCAACCGGCCGCAGGCGCTGCTGCTGGACGAACCCTCCACCGGGCTGGACCTGGTCGCTCGTGAACAGCTGGTGGCGACCATGCGGGTACTGGCCCAGCAGGGCATCACCCTGGTGCTGGTGACCCACCACATTGAAGAGATCATTCCCGAGATCGAGCGGGTGGTGCTGCTGCGCGATGGCCGTGTGCTGGCCGATGGCACCCGCGCCGAACTGCTGCGCAACGAACCGCTGTCGGCGGTGTTCGGCGGCGCGATCACCGTATGCGAGCAGGAAGGCCGGCTGACCGCGTACGCGGGATAATCGACATGCCACTGTAGAGCCGAGCCTATGCTCGGCTGCTCCTGGCCGCGGGGAACGGCAGCCAAGCATAGGCTCGGCTCTACAGAAACCGGTGCAGCGGGCCGGAACCCGGCCCGCTGCACGCAACCTCAGAACTTCAACGCCAGCGCGCGCGACTCGATCGGTGCCATCCGGCTCTGGTCCTGCAGCTGGAGGTCGCGCAGCTCGTACGGCGCACCAAAACCAGCGGGCAATGCGGCCTGGTCGAACGGCAGCACCAGCTGGCCTGCGCCCGGGCCATCGAACCACGCCGCCGCGTGCGCCTGTGCAACCGGCTTCAGCTGGCCATCGCGGGCAGTGGCATACAGCGTGCCACGCGCCTCGTAGCGGCCAGCTGCAGCCACCTGCAGCGGCAACGCCACCTGGCGGCTGGCCGGGTCCGGTGCCGCCTGGCCACTGAAGCGCGCGGTCGGCCGTGCCACCGCGAAGGCCACCTTGCCATCGCGCAGCACGCCATCGGCCTGGGCGAACACCTGCAGTTCCCACAGCCCCTGCACGGTGCCGACGTCTGCGGGGATCCGCACCTGCGCGCGCAGCGCGCCGTCGGTGGTACGCAGCAGTCGCTGCGGCCAGCTGCGTCCATCGGGTGCGACCAGCAGGGCTTCACCGCCCAGGCTGCCGCGGCGCGAGGCCATCTGCGCGGTGGTGGCACCGTCTTCCAGCAAGCGTGCCTGCAGCTGCACGTTGCCACCGGCCAGCACCTGCGCCTGGTTGGCCTGCACTTCCAGCCGCAGCGGGCTGTTCGGCTCCAGCACCTGCACCACGTAGCGGCCCTGCGCCTGCGCGCTCTGCAGGGTGTAAGCACCGGCCGCACTGGTCGCGCCGGTGCGCAGCATGCTGCTGCCATCACCCACCGGCATGCCGGCATCCTGCAGCGCGCGCGCATCGACACTGCGCGCCACGCTGCTGCGGCCGGCCGGGTCGCGCAGCTGCAGGGTGTTGGCCGGCACTGCACGCGCGCCTTCGGCCGGGCTCAGTTGGATCACCGCGTCGGCAGCCGTCAGCGGTAGATCGACGCCACGTTGCAGCTGCGCGCCATCGACCTGCTGCCAGTAGCTGCGGCTGACCGAGGCATACGGCGTGGCCGCCTGCAGCCGTTGTGCCGGGTCCAACGCCCAGGCAAAGGACAGCGGCGCGTGTTCGCTTTCATCGGCGGGCAGCGGCGCGGCCACCAGGGCGGCAGGCACCTGGTCGCCTGCACGGGCGGCCTGTAGCGGCTGCGCGGCCTGCGCTGCGGAAAGGGACAGCACTGCCAGGACGGCGCCGGCCAGCAGGGTGGATTGAGTCGTCATGGTCGTCTCCCTCACTGGGTCAGGTCGTTGCGCAGCAGGGTGCCGAGGCCGAAGCACTCGCGGCGGCTCTGGTTGTGGCTGAGCGGTTCCGCGCCCTGGGTACGCGCCTTGTCGGTGAACCAGGTGGTGCCGGCGGCCTTCTGGCTGCTGCACTCCAGGAAGCCGTCGGAGCAGGACGACAGCCAGTTCTGGGTGAACTCCAGGCCGACATTGGCGGCGTAGCCGCCGCAATAGCTGTTGCTGTCCCACACCGCCGATTCCACATCACTGCCGACCACCGCGCGGAACGGCTTGGGCAGGGCGGGACGGCCTGCGGTGCCGTACAGGTTCTGCGCGTTGTAGGTAGCCATGCTCGCCACCTGCTGCTGGCGCACCGCGTCGTTCTTGTAGCCCAGCAGCCAGCCCAGCGAGGTTTCGAAGGTGTTGCCGTTGAGCACCGCATCGGCCAGCGGCGTGCCGGCCGAGGACGGTGCCAGCGCGGTGACCTTGCGCACCGTGCGGATGATCTTCGGGTAGCGGTTGTCGTAGGTCGGGTTGGACAGGATCCAGCGCACCACGTTGCCGCCGTTGGAATGGGTAATCACCACCAACTGGGTGATGCCGCGGCTGTCGATGAAGCTGGTCAGCTGGTTGGCCAGGCAGCCGGCCGCTTCCGGCTTCCACATGTACTGGGTGAAGTCGCAGTTGATGACCACATAGTTGCTGCTGTTCGGCAGGCCCTGGCGCACGGTGTCGATGATGGCCGGCTGCCAGTAGTCCTGGGTGGCGTTGGTCTGCGCGCCGGTGCCATGCACGAAGGCCACGCCGACCACGTCGGCGGCCTGCGCCGGCGTTGCTGCAAGCCCGAGGAGCAGGGCCAGGACGGTACTTCCTGTTGCGGTGCTGCGCATCGCGTCTCTCCCTCTGTCAACGGATCCCCCCGACCCGGCTGGAACTGGACGGCTCCTGGTGCGTGCCGTTGTGCCGATGCTCACGGTGCAGCGGCGTGAAAGTCCGTGCGCTGCGCCCGGATTCAGGAGACTGACGTCACTCCATGACGCTTTTCGTATTCTTGCGATGACCATGCCGGGTCTGGCCGTATGACCGATGGCCACTGCGGTGTCGTATTCGGGCTGCGATCATGGCGCGTTGTTTTCTCTTCCGGAGCCTGTCCATGTCGCTGATTTCCCACCCTGCCCGCCCGCTGCTCGGCCTTGCCGTCATCGCGGCCCTGGCCGGTTGTGCCGCCACCGCCGCCAAGCCGACCGCCGTCGAAGCCAACATCACCACCAAGGCGGTGGGCTATCTGGACAAGAGCGCGGTACCGGCCAGCCTCGACCTGGTGCCGGCACCGCCGCTGGCCGGTTCGGCCGCCCTCGCCCTGGACGAGCAGGTCAGCCGTGAAGCCCGCGCGCTGCGTGGCAGCCCGCGCTTCGCCCAGGCCGGTGTCGATGCGGAACTCGGCTTCCCCGAAGGCGCCAACCACTTCTCCTGCGCCGCTGACATCGACGTCGATGCGGTGAAGACTCCGGCGCTGTACCGACTGCTGGAGCGCAGCCGGATCGACGCCAGCGCTGCCACCAAGGCCGCCAAGAATCACTACCAGCGCCCGCGCCCGTTCATGGTCAATGGTGAGCCGACCTGCTCGCCGAAGGACGAGGACGGCCTGCGCAAGAACGGCTCCTACCCCTCCGGCCACACCTCGATCGGCTGGGCCTGGGCTCTGATCCTGTCGGAGATCGCACCGGATCGCGCCGATGCCATCCAGGCCCGCGGCCGCAACTACGGCGAGAGCCGCCTGGTGTGCAACGTGCACTGGCAGAGCGACATCCTCGAAGGCCGCTTCATGGGCGCCGCCGCAGTGGCCCGCCTGCACGACAACGCCGCGTTCAACAAGGATCTGCTGGCGGCACGCAAGGAGATCGCTGCCGCACGCAAGGCCGGCCTGCATTCCAGCCGCGACTGCGCCACCGAGAACGCGGTGCTGAAGGTGCGCCCGCAGAGCGCGCTGTAAGTGATGCTCCGGGGTCGAATCCCTTTCCGCAGGAAAGGGCTCTGACCCCATACAGCAGAAGGGCCGGCATTGCGCCGGCCCTTCTTCATTGCATTACCGCAGTCACCGCATCAGAACTTCGCGGTGAACTCCACGCCCCAGGTCCGCGGCTCGTTGAGGAAGCCGGTCAGGTTGTTGAAGTCGATCGCACCGACCACGCGGGTCTGGTTGGTCAGGTTGCGGCCGAACACAGCCACGTCGTACTGGCCGTAATCCCAGTTGTAGCCCAGGCGCAGGCCGCCTTCCAGCGAACTACGGCCGCGGAACTCCGGCGACTCGTAGATGAAGAAGTTCACCGCGCTGCGGTAGGCCCAGTCGGTGTAGGCATACAGCTCACTGCCATCGCTGAGCGGGAAGCCCACGCGCAGGGTCGCGTTGTGGATCCACTTCGGCGCCTGCGGCAGCGGATTGCCGTTCACCAGCGCATAGGGCTTGCCGCCGATCATGGTGATCGGGTCGGTAACAGTGCAGCCACCACCACAGACCGCCACCGCCAGATCCTTGTCCTTGATCTCGGTGTCGTTGTAGCTGCTGCCGAAGGTCAGCAGGACGTTGTCGGCCAGGTAGGCTTCCAGGTCCAGTTCCACGCCCTGGCCGATGGTCTTGTCGGCGTTGAGCAGGGTGGCGGTGTTGTTGGTGCCGCCCACGGCGATCAGCTGCTGGCCGTCAACGTTGTAGCGGAACACGCTCAGGCCCAGGCGCGCGCGCCGCTCGAACAGGTCGGCCTTGATGCCGGCTTCATACGAGATCACCTTCTCCGAATCGGCCTGCGACAGGCCGGGCGCGAAGGCCAGGCGGCCCTGGATCGACGGCGCGCGGAAGCCCTTGGCCACGCGGGCGTAGGCATTCACGTTGTCGGTCAGCTTGTAGACGCCGCTGACATCCCAGCTGACGTCGTTGACGTCGGTGTTGGCCACATACGGGCCACTGACCGGGGTACCGAACGGCACGGCCTGCAGCACGCTGGCGTTGAAGTCCTTCTTGTCCTGGGTGTAGCGCACACCGGCACGCAGTTTGAAGCGGTCGGTGACATCGAAGTCACCCGAGGCAAACACCGCCCATGCCTTGTTGCGCTGGTTCTGCACCACATGGCCGGTCTGCGGGTTGCCCGGCTTCAGCGAGTTGTAGTTGAAGTTGTTGATGGTCACGTCTTCGTCGAAGTAGAAGACGCCGGCCTGCCAGTCGAAGCGGCCCCATTCGTTGGATTCGACGCGGAACTCCTGCGTCCACTGGCGGTGGTGCGGCAGGCCGTCGGCCGACTCGGACGAGAACGGGATGAAGCCCGGCCCATAGTTGCCAGCGCCCAGTGATGCCTCGCCGTAGCCACCGTCGATGTCGCCGCGGTTGAGCGATTCAGCGGTTTCATAACCTGTGATCGAATGCAGGGTCACCGAACCGAGGTTCCACTGCAGGCGCGCGCTGCCGCCCCAGGTTTCCAGATCGGAGAAGTTGACGCCGTCGTTGGCCACCTTGTCGCGGTCGAAGTTCTCGACCAGGCCGTTGCCACCCTTCTGGATGATGTTGGCGCGGAACAGGCGGGCGGTACCGTTGAGCTTGCGCTTGTGCAGGTTGAACAGCGCTTCGAAGTCATCGCCTTCGTACAGGAACTGCACGCGGCCGGCGGCTTCGTCATAGCCTTCGAAACCGCTGTTGGGCGCACCGGCGCGGGTGTTGTCGACCCAGTCATCGCGGCGCTGGTAGATGGCCGAGACGCGTGCCGACCAGCGATCGGTCAGCGGCCCACCGTAGGCACCCTGCACGTTCCAGCTGTTGTAGCTGCCATAGCCCACGCGCACGTAACCGTCGGCATCCTGCGACGGGCGCGCCGAGTCGAACTTGACCACGCCGGCCGGGGTATTGCGGCCGAACAGCGTGCCCTGCGGACCGCGCAGCACTTCCACGTTGGCCAGGTCGAACAGCGGGAAGCCCTTCAGCAGCGGGCTTTCCTGCACCACGTCGTCGTACACCAGCGACACCGGCTGCGACGCATTGAGGTCGAAATCGGTGTTGCCCAGGCCGCGGATGTAGAAGCGCGGGAAGGCACGTCCGTAGGACGACTCGATGTTGAGGCTGGGCACGCGCGCGGCCAGGAAGCGGATGTCATCGCCCGCAGAACCCAACACATCGAGCTTCTCGCCCTGGATCGCGCTGATCGCGACCGGCACGTCCTTGGCGTTCTCAACGCGCCGCTGCGCGGTCACCTGCAGGGCATCGAGGGCAACCGGATCCTTGGCAGCGGGGGTTTCCTGGGCGGCTGCTACCAGCGGCAGCAGGGCGGAAAGAGCGGCAACGAGGGGGCGCGCGACCGGAAGGCGGCCACGGGAAGTGCGGGTCGGGGACATGGCGGTAGGCTGTGTTTGGAGGGGTGGTAAAACGGCGCTACCAGATAATTGTTGCAATACAGCACCTGCCCCGCAAATGCCTGCCGTTCATGGCCCCGTCGCCCCGGCCCCCCGCGTGCTCGCTAGACTCGCGGTTTACCAGCCCTGCGGAGCCGCCGCGATGACCCAGTGGTACTTCCATGCCTCCGCCCAGGCCGAGCGTATCGGCCCGCTTGATGACGAGGCCGCGCGCCGCTACGCCCAGGCCAACCCGCGCTCCCTGGCCTGGTGCCAGGGCATGAGCGGGTGGACCTCGATCGCCGAGGTGCCCGAACTGCAGTCCGCGACCCCGGGCATGCCGAACACCCCGCCGCCGGTCCCCGCCGCTGCCAGCAGCCGCGCCGACGACATCGAGTTCCGCATCGTCGGCCATGAAATGCAGTTCGTGGAAATCGAGCTCGACCCCGGTGAGAGCGCCATTGCCGAGGCCGGCGCATTGATGTTCAAGGACGCCACCGTGCAGATGGATACGGTGTTCGGCGCCGCCAACGGCGACCAGGGCGGCGGCTTCATGGGCAAGGTGATGGCCGCCGGCAAGCGCGTGCTGACCGGCGAGAGCCTGTTTGCCACCGTCTACACCCAGAGCGGCCACGGCAAGGGCAAGGTCGCCTTCGCCGCCCCCTACCCCGGAACCGTACTGGCAATGAAGCTGGACCAGCATGGCGGCCGCCTGATCTGCCAGAAGGACAGCTTCCTGGCCGGCGCGCGCGGCGTGCAGATCGGCGTGCAGTTCCAGCGCAAGATCATGACCGGCCTGTTCGGTGGCGAAGGCTTCATCATGCAGAAGCTGGAGGGGGACGGCTGGGTGTTCATCCACGCCGGTGGCTGCGTGGTCGAGCGCGAGCTGGCCGCAGGTGAGCGACTGGACGTGGATACCGGCTGCGTGGTGGCCTACCACCCGACCGTGGACATGGACGTACGCCGGGTCACCGGCATCAAGAGCATGCTGTTCGGAGGCGAGGGCGTGTTCCTGGCCACGCTGACCGGCCCGGGCAAGGTCTGGCTGCAGTCGCTGCCGTTCTCGCGCCTGGCCGGGCGCATGTGGATGGCGGCGCCGCAGGGCGGCGGCCAGAGCCGCGGCGAAGGCTCGGTGCTGGGCGGCCTGGGCCGGATGCTGGACGGCGACAACCGGTTCTGAGCCCCTCGCCCGGGCGGTGCCGACCAAGGTCGGCACCGCCCGCGCTCCTTTTCCTGAATAGGCCACTCCCCCACCCTGCCCGCCCCGCCACCGCTTCGGTATGCTGGCGCCCTTTCCCGAATCCGGCGCCGCGAGCGCACTGCCGATGAGCCTGTTCCGCCCCCGCATGCTGCTGTCCCTCGCCCTGATCGGCCTGCTGGCCGGCTGCGGTGGCGACCCGGTCCGCCCCACGCCGCCGCCGGCACCGACCGTGGTGCCGCAGGCCAAGCCAGTGAAGATCGGTATCGCCCTCGGCGGTGGTGCAGCCAAGGGCTTCGCCCACATCGGCGTGATCAAGATGCTGGAGGCCAATGGCTTCGAACCGGCCGTGGTGTCCGGCACCAGTGCCGGCAGCGTGGTCGGCGCGCTGTATGCCAGCGGCATGGATGCGTTCCAGATGCAGAGCAAGGCAGTGGCGCTGGATGAAGCCAGCATCCGCGACGTGCGCCTGTTCTCCGGTGGCCTGGTGCAGGGCCAGAAGCTGCAGGACTACGTCAACGAGCAGGTCGCCAACCGCCCCGCCGAGCGCCTGAAGAAGCCGTTCGCCGCCGTCGCCACCCAGCTGGAAACAGGCGAGCGCGCGATCTTCGTGCGCGGCAACGTCGGCCAGGCCGTGCGCGCCTCCAGCAGCATTCCCGGCGTGTTCGAACCGGTGAAGATCGGTGGCCGCAACTACATCGATGGCGGCGTGGTCAGCCCGGTGCCGGTCGATGCCGCGCGCCAGCTCGGCGCCGACTTCGTGATCGCCGTGGACATCTCCAGCAAGGCCAGCGGCAAGGCGCCGACCGACATGCTGGGCATCGTCAACCAGTCCATCTCGATCATGGGCCAGCGCCTGGGCGAGCAGGAACTGGCACGCGCCGACATCGTCATCCGCCCGAAGGTGCTGGACATCGGCGCCGCCGATTTCAGCCAGCGTGGCACCGCGATCCTGGAGGGCGAAAAGGCCGCAATGGCCGCGATGCCGCAGATCCGCGCGAAGATCCAGCAGCTGCAGCGTGCACGCGCCGCGGCCGCCGCACCGGCACCCGTGGCCGCGCCGAAGTGCGAGGAAGCCTCTCGCCTGGGCAAGCTGATGGGCCGCAAGGACAAATGCTGACCTGAGCCAGCGTGTCGCTGCCAGACAGCGACGCGCGCGTTCTAGCGCGCAGGCCGGTAACCGCTGGCCTGCTGCCGCTCGCGCCTGCGCGCCTGACGGGCCTGCTCCTGCAGTGTCGCCGTGTGCTGCAGCTGTTCCATGCCATCGGCCGGCACATGCAGCTGGCGTCGCGCACGGGTGAGTGCCAGATAGACCGCGCGCACCGGGTTGTGCCAGATGCGCCCGCCCTGCCCCGCACTGAAGCAACCGGGTGACAGTGAGACCACGTCGAACTGCAGGTTCTTCGCGTGTTCGGCCAGGCACAGCGCCACCCGCCCTTCAGCAGGCGTGTCCTGGTCGTCGAGCGCCTGCAGCAGTGACTGCACCCGATCGGCAGACGCAAACAGGTCGACCAGCGCGCCCTGCCCTTCGTCGGCCTGCGTGGCCAGGACGTGCTCCCATGCCGGGTCCGAGGCGCTGTCGCGGCGCCGGCGCCACGCATCCAGCGGCCGCTGCAGCACGCTGCGCAGCGCGCGCAGCGATGCCGGATGCAGGTAGGGCCGCAGCCCGAGCGCGTGCAGCTGTGCCGCATCCAGGGCCAGATCGGCGACGCTGCCATGGATGCGCAGGCCCTCGCTCGGCACCTGCGCCCAATCGCGATAATGCAGCACACCGGTGGCGCGGTCGGCGGCACCGACGAACGGCCCACTGTCCTGGCCCAGCCCATCCAGCGCCAGGGTCTGGTTGACCAGACCCTCAACCTGGTTGCCCTGGCGTACCGACTGGTGCATTTCCAGCACCTTCGACGCGGCCCAGCGCGGCACCGTACCGGACAGGCACTGGTGCGGATCCCCCAGGCTGACCACGCCAGGCGCATGGCCGGCCAGCAACTGCTTCCACGACGGGCTCAGGTCATGCGCCTCGTCCACCAGCAGCATGCCCATGTCCAGCGGCGGGGTAACGCCGCGCAGCGCCAGCCACTTGCCGATGTGCGCCGGGCTGAGGCTCAGCAGCGTGCCCCGCTGCAGTTCAGCGTCGAACATGCAGCGCCAGACGTGCTCGGCGGCCGCCATGTACGGCGACACGTCGAGCATCGCGGCGGGCACCGAACGGTCGAAATGCTGGAACGCCAAGCCCGGTGCCGACGACGCGCACCAACGGTTGATGGCCTCGAACGCAGTCAGCAGCACCTGCTCCGGGCTGCGCCCACCGATGCCCTGCAGGCCGATGCGGCCGGCAATCTCGCGCGGCGTACGGGTGCTGCGCCGGTAGCTGGCAACGAAGCCCGCGGTGTGGCCGCTGCGCGCGGCATGCTGCGCCACGCGGTTGGCGAACTCGATCTGGGTCAGCAGGCGCACCGCGGTGCTGGCCGGCACGCGGCTGCGGAAGGCTTCCACCTGCCCACGCGAGGGCGCCACGTAGGTGTAGCGGCCCGGCCGCGCATCCATCAGCGCCAGCACCAGGTGGCCCTTGCCGGTGCCGGCATAGCCATCGAGGTCGATCAGTTCATCGGGGTTGGCGGCGATGGCGCGCAGCACGCGGGCCTGCTCGGAGGTGTACAGGCCATGGTGTTCGATCGCACGCGCATCGCTGGCAACGGCTTCGTCCTGGACGTCGTCCTCATCGTCGCTGGCGAACGCGGCCGGGAAGCGGATCTCGTGTTCGGCAAGGGTTTCCTGGCAGGCCTGCTGCAGGTCGAGGCCGGGGTACTCGCTGGGCGACTGGACGATGAAGTCCTGCAGGATCTCCGCCGGCGCCAGCAGCACGCCGTGGGCGGCCAATGCGGTCAACCAGGCATCCAGCTCCGGCTGGCCACCGCCACCGGGGCCAGCCAGCTGAGCGGCCGCGCCTTCGTTGCCGGCAAACAGTGCGCAGGCATCATGCAGCAGGCGCTCGATCTCGGCGGCTGGATGCAGGCGCGTCCGGCACAGCTGCGCGGCCATCAGCCCAGCCTGCTCCACTGCGGTCTGCGGTGGCGTGCCATGGGCGATGTAGCGCGCCAGCGACTTGCGCTGCAGCGGCAGGAAGGTGGTGGTGGGCACCGGGTGCTGGAGTTCGGACATGCGTGGAACCGGAAAGGAACGCTGCGGCGAGCGCAGGGCGGTGATGCTCAGCTACCCGCCCGGCTGCGTCAAATCGCGGCGGCGCGCTTATTTCAGCTGTGAAAGCGGCAATGCCTGGAATCCCTTCACCGTGCGCAGCACGAAGCTGGAATTGGCATCGGCCACGCCACCGGCGTTGAGCAGCCGGTCCAGCAGGAAGTGCGAGAAGTGCTCCAGGTCGCGCACGTAGACGTGCAGCAGATAGTCCATGTCGCCGGTCAGTGCATGGCAGGCCACCACTTCATCCCAGCCCTGCACGCTGTCCACGAAGTGGCCGATGGCGGCCTGGTCGTGCTTTTCCAGCTGCACGCGCACGAAGGCCTGCAGGCCCAGCCGCAGCTGCCGTGGCTCCAGCCGCGCGCCATAGCCGACGATCACGCCCTCGCTTTCCAGCCGCTGCAGGCGGCGCAGGCAGGCCGAGGGCGAGAGGTTCACCCGTGTTGCGAGCTCGGCGTTGGTGGCGCGCCCATCCCGCTGGATTTCAGCCAGCAGACGTATATCCGTGCGATCGAACTGGACTTCTCCGGCCATTGTTGCCCCGCAACATGGTGAGTACGCAAGGATATTGCGCCAACAAGGCCAATCGGCGCAACTTTTGCAACCCTGTTGCGCGCACCCTGCCCTAGCATCGTGGGTATCCCATCCAGGAGTGCCCCATGGACCTCGTCCAGCCCCGCCGCGTCGAACACCAGCAGACCGACAAGGGCTACCTGCCGGTGTATACCACCGCGCTCGTCGAGCAGCCGTGGGACACCTACAGCGCCGACGACCACGCCACCTGGAGCACGCTGTACCAGCGCCAGCGCGAACTGCTGGTCGGCCGCGCCTGCCAGGAATTCCTGGATGCACAGGACGAGATGGGCATGAACGCGCACATGATTCCGCGCTTCGACCAACTCAACGAAGTACTGGGCGCGGCCACCGGCTGGACCCTGGTCGGCGTCGAAGGCCTGCTGCCGGAACTGGATTTCTTCGACCACCTGGCCAACCGCCGTTTCCCGGTGACCTGGTGGATCCGTCGCCCGGACCAGATCGACTACATCGCCGAACCGGACCTGTTCCACGATCTGTTCGGCCACGTGCCGCTGCTGATGAACCCAGTGTTCGCCGACTACATGGAGGCGTACGGCCGTGGCGGCGTCAAAGCCCACGCGATCGGCCCGGACGCGCTGCAGAACCTGACCCGCCTGTACTGGTACACGGTGGAGTTCGGCCTGATCGACACGCCCGAGGGCCTGCGCATCTACGGTGCCGGCATCGTGTCGTCGAAGGGCGAGTCGCTGTACTCGCTGGAATCGGCCGCGCCCAACCGCATCGGTTTCGACCTGCAGCGGATCATGCGCACGAAGTACCGCATCGACACCTTCCAGAAGACCTACTTCGTCATCGACAGCTTCGAGCAGCTGATGCAGGCGACGTCGCCGGACTTCACCCCCATCTACGCGGCGCTGGCCAACCAGGCGCATCTGCCGGCCGGTGAGGTGCAGGGCGATGACCGCGTGTTCCAGGCCGGCACGGGCGAAGGCTGGGCCGACGGCGGCGACGTGTAAGCACACAACGCGCACGGCTTTGCACTGAAACGGCGCACATGGGTGCGCCGTTTTCGTTGTTGCCTGCCTGCGCCATTGCAGCGGCGCAGGCGAGGGCAGGGCAGTCAGGCGTCCACGGCCCGGCAGGAACCGCGCACCATCAGTTGCGGATGCACGCTGGTCGCGGTCGGCGCATCCGGCACGTCGGCCTGCACCAGCATCGCCGCAGCCACGCGGCCGATATCGGACACATGGCGACGCACCGAGGTCAGCGGCGGCCACAGCCGCGACGCCAGCGGGCTGTCGTCGTAGCTGACGATCGACAATTGCTGCGGCACCGCGATGCCCGCACGCAATGCCACCTGGTACACGCCGGCAGCCATTTCATCGTTCCCGGCAAAGATCGCACTGGGGCGTTGTCCGCCCATCAGCAGCCGCTCTGCGGCATGCACGCCGGACTCGAAGGTATCGCCCGCTTCCAGCACCCGCTCACCCGGCAGGGTCAGGCCCACCTGGGCCAACCGGTCGAGGAAGCCATGGGTGCGCTCGCGTGCGGTACGGCGGTCGCCCGGACCGGCAATCACCGCGATGTCGCGGTGGCCGAGCGAGAGCAGGTAGCCCGCTGCCGCGGCTGCACCGTCGCGATCGTGGGTGACCACGGCCTGTGCCTCGTCATCCGACACATGCGCGTTGATGCGGACGTAGCGGCATTCGATGCCGTCGAGCATCTCCGTCAACGCTGTCGACTCGGAGGCGCGCGGGCCCAGGATCACGCCATGCAACTTCTGCTGCTGCACGAAGCGGCGCACGCCGTGCGCGCAGTCCGGAGACTGGCTGTCGCAGGGATGCACGACCAGTTCATAGCCGGTGCCGCGCAGCGCTTCCAGCGCGCCGTGCTGCAGGTCGACGATGCATTGGGCGCCCGGGTCGTCATACACCAGGCCGATCAGGAAGGAGCGGCGGAACGCGAGACCGCGTGCCAGGGGGTCGGGCACGTAACCGACCTCGCGCATCAACGCCTCGACCTTGTCGCGGGTGTCTTTGCGCACCAGCGGCGAGTTGTTGATGATTCTTGAAACCGTTTTCTTGGAAACTCCCGACAGTCGTGCGATGTCGTTGATCGTGGCAGCCTTGCCCTTCGATGCCGGCAACGCGGCATCGCTAATAATTCGCACTGACATGTATAGAACCAGGTAAGTCGGAGAATTCTAGCCTTGCGCCCGTGGGGCGCGAAGTTGCGGAATGTCGCAGAGGATCTGAATCGTGTCGTGTTCGACACGTTCTGCTGCGCGAGGTTCCATTGTGATCGCTCTACTGCCTATGCATCTGAACCGTTCTTCCGCGCGTGTTCACCTTGAATGCGGGCGCGACGCGCGCGAACGCCAACATTCCCTTAACCAGGCTCCGCTACAGTCGGGGCATGGACCTGCAGACCTCTCCGTTTCCGGCGTTCCGTGGCCGCGATCGGTTGATCGCCGCAGTCGACGCGGCGATGACCTCCGGTGATGCCGAGCGCATCACCGCCGACCTGCAGCTTGCGCTGCAGGAAGCCATCGCGGACAGCCGCATCGAGTTGCCCGAGTGCGTGCACCGTCCGGTCAGTGATCATTACGCGCGACGCCCGCTGTACCACAGCCGCGAACACGGCTACAGCGTGATTGCCATGAGCTGGGGCCCAGGGCAGGGCACGCCGCTGCACGACCACGATGCCATGTGGTGTGTGGAGGGAGTGTGGTCAGGCGAGCTGGAGATCACCCGGTATGAACTGCTGGAGTGTGCCGGCGAGCGCTGGCGCTTCCGTCGCCATGCCGTGCTGCGCGGGGGCTGCGGCAGTGCCGGCAGCCTGATTCCGCCGCACGAGTACCACACCCTGCGCAACGCCAGCGATGACGCACTGGCGATCTCGGTACACGTGTACGAGGCGCAGATGGAGCGCTCGGCGGTGTTCGATCCGCTCGGTGGTGACTGGTACCAGCGCCGCATCCAGGCATTGCAGGCCGACCCGGCCTGAACCGGGGGCAGGGCGGTGCGCCGCCAGCACCTTCGTGAGCCACGTGGCATCATGCGCCGCTGCGCTGCCGGACCCGGCGGCGATCCGCGATGCCCCGTCGGGCAAGGAGCAAGACCATGTCCAGCGCTGATCCGCGCCTGCGCGCGCTGTTGAAGCTTGCACCGGTGATTCCGGTGTACACCCCCGAAGATGTGAATGAAGCGGTCGAAGTGGCCCAGGCGCTGTTCCGCGGCGGCCTGCCGGTGATCGAAGTGACGCTGCGCACGCCGCAGGCACTGGATGCGATCAAGGCCATGGTCGAGGCCGTGCCCGATGCGGTGATCGGCGCCGGCACCGTGCTCAACGCCGCACAGATGCTGGCGGCGAAGCAGGCCGGTGCGCGCTTTGCCGTTTCCCCGGGCGCCACGCCGGCGCTGTATGCGGCCGCGCGCGATGCCGACCTGCCATACCTGCCCGGTGCCGCCACCGCCTCGGACCTGATCCTGGGCCTGGAGCACGGCCACGACACCTTCAAGTTCTTCCCGGCGGTGCAGGCCGGTGGCGCCGCACTGCTGGCGGCCTGGTACGGCCCGTTCGCCGATGTGCGCTTCTGCCCGACCGGCGGCATCAGCGCGCAGACTGCGCCGCAGTTCCTGCACCTGCCCAACGTGCTGTGCGTGGGCGGCTCGTGGCTGACCACGCCGGCACTGCTGCAGACCCGTGATTGGGACGCCATCGAGCGCCTCGCCCGCGAGGCGTCGGTGCTGGCCAGCTGAACCCGCTGCACGAATCGTCAAAGGTTTGATCGTGATCAAAGCGCCGGCCTCGAGCCGGCGTCATTCTGTGGGCAAGCGCACTACGGAGATCCGAACATGAATTCGACCATGAAGGCCGCTGTCGTGCGTGAGTTCGGCAAGCCACTGGTGATCGAGGAAGTCCAGGTACCGCGCCCGGGGGCGGGCGAAGTACTGGTCAAGATCGAGGCCTGTGGCGTCTGCCACACCGACCTGCACGCCGCCGAGGGCGACTGGCCGGTGAAACCAAACCCGCCGTTCATCCCCGGTCACGAGGGCGTGGGGCACATCGTGGCCGTGGGAGGCGGGGTAGGGCACGTCAAGGAAGGCGACAGGGTCGGCATCCCCTGGTTGTACTCGGCGTGTGGCCATTGCGAACACTGCCTGGGCGGCTGGGAAACGCTGTGCGAGACGCAGCGCAACACCGGCTACTCGGTCAACGGCGGCTTCGCCGAGTACGCACTGGCCGATGCCAACTATGTCGGCCTGCTTCCGAAGGAAGTGGGCTTCGTCGAGATCGCGCCGGTGCTGTGCGCCGGCGTGACCGTCTACAAGGGCCTGAAGGTGACCGACACCAAGCCAGGGGACTGGGTGGTGATTTCCGGCATCGGCGGCCTGGGCCACATGGCCGTGCAGTACGCCCGCGCAATGGGCCTGAACGTGGCGGCGGTGGACGTGGACGACAACAAGCTGGCGTTGGCCCGGCAGCTCGGCGCGCAGATCACCGTCAACGCGCGCACCACCGACCCCGCTGCCTTCCTGAAGAAGGAAATCGGCGGCGCGCACGGCGCCCTGGTCACCGCGGTGTCGCCGAAGGCGTTCGAGCAGGCGCTGGGCATGGTCCGCCGTGGCGGTACCGTTTCGCTCAACGGTCTGCCGCCGGGCAACTTCCCGCTGGACATCTTCGGCATGGTGCTCAACGGCATCACCGTGCGGGGCTCGATCGTCGGCACCCGGCTGGACCTGCAGGAGTCGTTGCAGTTCGCCGCCGAGGGCAAGGTCGCCGCCACAGTCAGCACCGACCGCCTGGAAAACATCAACGAGGTGTTCGCGCGCATGCACGCGGGCACCATCGAAGGCCGCGTGGTGCTCGACTTCGCCGCCTGACCGCCTGTGCATGGCCGCCGTCGCTCCGTCCCCCTCTCCCACGGACGCGGCGGCCATGCCGATCCATCGGTAGTACCGGCCGCAGGCCGGCAAACCCCAGGCACGCCGCACAGCCGTACAATGCGCGCATGCCCGGCCTGCTCAAGACCCTGTTCCTGTCCTTCGTCGCCCTGATCGGCGGCGTGCTGTCGCTTGCGCTGGTCAGCAGCGTCGCCAGCTGGCTGCCCCCGCTGGTGGGCATGTCGCCGGACAACAACAGCGTGCAGCTGGGGTGGGATCTGGCCTTCAGCGTGCTCGGTGGCATCGCCGGCATTTCCTTCGCCACCTACTACGCGCCCTGCTGGCCACGCTCGCATGGTTTTTCCATCTGGTCACTGATCGCGCTGGGCTGCGGCTACGCGGTGTGGACTGCAGGCGCGGATTTCCCGCTCTGGTTCGTCATTTCGCTGCTGGCGTCGCTGCCGTTGCAGCTGCTGATCGGCTGGTGGTTCGGCCGCCTTGCGTCGCGCGACGCAAGGTAACGCCGCCCCTGTAGAGCCGAGCCCATGCTCGGCTGCCTGTGTCGATGTGCATGCAAGCCGAGCATGGGCTCGGCTCTACAGGTCCATGCGCGGCAGCGTCTGCTTCAACCGCGCGATGCCCTGCCATGGGTCACCCTTCAGCCGCTTCGCCCGCGCCAGCGCCTTGGCCATCGGAAACGCGTCGGCCGCACTGACGCGTGCAAGCTCTTCCCAGCGCAGCGGCACTGCCACGCCGGCGCTGTCGCGTGCACGCAGCGACCACGAGCACACGCTGGTAGCACCCCGTGTGTTGCGCAGCCAGTCGATGAAGATCACCCCGCCGCGCTTGGCCTTGCTCATCGTCGCCACGTAGCGATCAGGCTGCTCCAGCGCCATTGCCTGCGCGAACGCCTCGCAGAACGCCTTCGCCTCGTCCCAGCCTGCCTTGGGCTGCAGCGGCACCACCACGTGCAGGCCCTTGCCACCGGACAGGCGTACGAAGCTCTTCAGGCCCACCTGCTGCAGGCGGTCACGCACATCGCGTGCACCGGCTCTCACCTGCGCCCAGCTGACGCCTTCGCCGGGGTCGAGATCGAACACCAGACGATCCGGATGTTCGGGATCGGCCACGGTCGCGCCCCAGGGATGCAGCTCCAGGGTGTTCATCTGCACCAGCTGCAGCAGGCCGCGCGTGTCGTCGATGTAGACGTAATCCTCGCGGCCGCTCTTCTGCTGCAGGGGCACCGCATGTACCGCATCGCCCAGGCCGGGACCATGGTGCTTCTGGAAGAAACAAGCCTTGCCTACGCCGTCCGGGCAGCGCAGCAGTGACAGTGGACGTCCGGCGATTTCGGGCAGGATCCAGCGCGCCATGCGCTGGTAGTAGTCGGCCACGTCGCCCTTGCGCAGTTTCTGCTTTGGAAACACCACCCGCTCCGGATGAGTGATCTGGACCTCACCTCCGGCTTCGGCATCTGCGGTGCTCATTCCCAGGTCCTCCTTCTGCTTGTCGCTGCGCAGCCGCTTGAAACTGGCCTGGCGCAGCAGGCCTTCCTTGCCCCAGCCACGGAACGCCACCTCCGCCACCGCCACTGGTGTCACCCAGCGTACGCTGGCAGCGCGGAACGGCACATGCGCCGGCAGCTGCAGCACGGGCGTCTTCACTGCCAATGGCCGCAGTGCCTTGAGCAGCGCACGCAGGCTTTCATCGTCGAAGCCGGTGCCAACGCGGCCGACATAGCGCAGGCCAGCCTTGTCCGGCGTGGCCAGAAGCAGCGAACCGAATCCCACCCGGGAACCCTTGGGTGCCGTGTAGCCGACAATCACGAACTCGTCGGTGTCTTCGTGCTTCACCTTCACCCAGCTGCGCGCGCGGGTATTCACGTACGGCGCATCCACCTGCTTGCTGACGATGCCTTCAAAACCGGCCTCGCCGCTGGCATCGAATACCTGCGGCCCATGGTCGATCACGTGTTCGCTGAAGGCCAGGGTGCCGGGCGCTGGCCCGATGAGGTCCTTCAGCAGCGCCTTGCGCTCCACCAGCGGTGCACGACTGATGTCCACGCCGGCCACACCCGGAAGATCGAACACGATGTAGCGCAGCGGTTGTTTCGAACTGCCGTCGATCACGCGCTGCAACGCGGCGAAGTCACTGCGTCCTTCCTTGTCCAGCACCACCAGCTCACCGTCCAGTCGCGCATCACGCACCGGCAGCGCCCGCACGGCCTGCACGACCTCGGGAAAATCGGCCGTCCAGTCCAGGCCGTTGCGCGAGCGGAGTTTCACCTCGCCATCGTGCAGGTCGGCCAGCAGCCGATAGCCATCCCACTTGATCTCATGCAGCCAGCGCTCGCCGTCCGGGGCACTGTCGCGATGATCGGTCAACTGCGGTTTGAACCCGCGGGGATAGGGCGTATCACGTGCGCCGTGCAGCTGCAGTGCGCATGCATGCCAGCGCGCATCGGCCTTGCGTGTGGTCGTCCGTGCGGCGGGGACCGAGCGCACCGCCTTCCCTGCGGAACGCTTCTTCGCCGCAGGTGCTCGTTTCGGCATCGGTGGCGTCAGCAGGTCATCCGCCTCGGCGTCGCGCGCTTCACCATCGTCGCGCTTGATCAGCAGCCACTGCACCTGGCGTGCTTTCATCGCGGTGCGCACCAGCTTCCAGCCACCGGCCAGGCGTTGTCCATGCAGCACGAAGTCGATCTTTCCTGCCGCCAGCGCCTGCAGCGGATCACCTTCGCAGGCCCAGGTTCCCTGATCAAACACCTCGACGTGGCCCGCGCCGTAGTGACCTTCGGGAATGTCTCCCTCGAAGGTGGCGTAGGACAGCGGGTGATCTTCCACTTCCACGGCCAACCGCTTCTCACCGACGCGAAGCGAAGGACCTTTCGGCACCGCCCAGCTCTTCAGCACGCCGTCCATCTCAAGGCGGAAGTCGTAGTGGCGCGAGCTGGCATGGTGCAGCTGGATGACGAAGGTCGGCCGCCGCCTCGGATCACCGCGGACGCGCGTGTCGTCAGGCTCCGGTGTCTGCCCGGCGCCACCGCCAAGTCGGCGTTTGCGCCGGTACTGGTGCAGCGACATGGTTCAACCTGCCTTGCGCCGGGTGGTTTTCTTCACGGCCTTTTTGGCGGTCTTCTTCGCAGCCTTCTTCGCCGGTGCCTTGCGCGTCGCTGTCTTCTTCGCCGGCGTGCGCGTGTTCGCGTCCAGGCTCTTCTGCAGCAGTGCCATGAAATCGACCACGTTGGTACTGGCGTCCTCGCGCGGTGCCGGCTCATCGTCCACCCGCGTGGTGCCGCCCTTGGACTTGATGCGCTTGTTCAGCACCTGCTGCAGGCGCTCGCGGAATTCATCGTGGTACTGCGACGGGTCCCAATCACCGGACATCGACTCGATCAACTGCTCGGCCATCGCCGTTTCCTTGCTGGTGATGCGGTAGTCGGCGAGCTTCCCGGTGGGCAGCTTGTAATCCTCGGGATCCACCAGTTCCTGCGGATAGCGCAGGATCATCAGCACCAGCGCGTCCTCATGCGGCATCACCGCACACAGGTATTCCCGTGTGCGCACCACTACCCGTGCGATGCCCACCTTGCCGGTACTGCGCAATGTCTCGCGCAGCAGCACGTAGCCCTTTTCGGCCTTCTTGCCGGGTACCAGCAGATAGGGTTTCTCGTAGTAGCGCGGGTCGATCTGCGCCGCATCCACGAACGATTCCACCTCCACCGCTTCGTGGCTTTCCGGCGCGGCCGACCGGATATCACCTTCCTCCAGCACGACGTAGCTGCCCTTGTCGTACTCATAGGCTTTGACGATGTCCTTCCAGGGCACTTCCTCGCCGGTGTCGGCGTTGACCCGTTCGAAACGGATCGGCTTGCGATCGCGGGAGTCGAGCATGCGGAACTGCAGATCGACCTTGCGTTCGCACGGACATCAGCGACACGGGCACATTGAGCAGGCCAAACGACAGCGTGCCGGTCCAGATCGGGCGGGCCATGGGCGTACCTTTGGCGGGGCAGGGTGCCCAGCGTGGGCCGGAGGGCGTAAACCAACCGTGTCCGTGCCGTGCACGTCAGGTGGCGCGACCACTTGGCTGTAGAGCCGAGCCCGCGCTCGGCTGCTTCAAGTGCCCGCCACTACTGCAGCAACGGCCTCACCGCCGCCGCCGGAATATGGTCCAGTGCGCGCCAGGCGTCCTCCACCACCGGCCGTGCCTGCGACCAGCTCAACCGCGACTGCCCGCGCATCTGCTCCCAGTGCTCGGCCAGTTCCTCGCAAGTATCGGCGGCATCACCACGTGGCCAATCCGCGGCATGGGTGGTCAGCGCGAAGGCATACACCGGGCACAGATCACGCCAGTTGCGGTGGCTCTGGCCACGCCTCTCCTCGTAGTCGCTGAGCATGTACTGCAGGTAATCCTGTGCCACCGCCTGCGGATCTTCCTGGCGGCGCGTGCGGCGCTGGGCGGTGCGCTGGCCAAGCGGATCGAGCAGGGCATTGAACACGGACGGTGCGGGTCGTTCAAGACGGGGCATGGCCGGCTCCTGCAGCGGGGGCGGGTGGGCAGGAATACGCGCGGTGCCGTTACCGGGGGGTGAGCGAGATGTTCATGACGCCAGGTTCGCAGTGGCTTTACCTGCAGAGCGGTGTAGTGGGAGCCCCGAGTTCAGGTACCAGACCATGAGCCGAGAGACCTCACGAGACCCGATGCGGGAAAACCACCCGCCCCTTCCCGGTGAACAGCGCGGCAAGCGCGATGCCGACAACGCCGACTACCGCGGCACCGGTGCGCCGTTCTTCGATGCCGAGCACGGTGACGACCATCTGCCGGTGAGACATGTGGCTGAACAGGCGGCCCAGGACCGCAAGGATGGCGGTGACCGCCATCGCGGTGGCCAGGAGAGCCCGCTCAAGCGCCGCGAGCGCAAGCAGCGCGCCAGCGACAACCAGGACGAGGCGCTGGAGGAAACCTTCCCCGCCAGCGACCCGACCTCGCCGTTCGTACCGGCCAAGGCCCCCGATTGACCGGTCGTGCCGGCCGCTGGCCGGCAACCTCCTGACGCCCCGCGCGGTGCGATGCTGGCCAGCGGCCGGCACTGCCAAGTCAACGCCACGACCACTGCAGGCCGACGTTGGCTCGCCGACCCGGGCCCGGTTCGTAGAAGCGGCCATTGCCGTCATTGACGATCACCGAGCCGATATAGGCCTGGTCCAGCACGTTCTCCAGTCGGGCGAAGGCGCGCAGCTCGCCACCCGGCAGGGTCCAGCGACGGCCGGCTTCCAGGTGCAGCAATGCGTAGCCCGGCGCGCGTTCGGTGGCCACGTCGTTGACCACGGTATCGGTGCTGGCCGAGGCCTCCAGCGCCCACTGCCAGTCGGCAGGGCTCCACTGCAGGCGGGCGAAGGCCTGCTGGCGTGGCACGCCGGGCAGGCGGCTACCTGCGGCCACGAAGGTGTTCGAGGTCAGGTACGGTGCACGCACCTGCGCCTGCAGCCAGGTCCAGGCCAGCTGCAGTTCCAGCTGCTCGGCCAGTGGCTGGCGGTATTGCAGTTCCACGCCCTGGCGGCGGGTGCGCCCGATGTTGCGATAGGTGCTGCGCCCTCCGGTGTTGCTGGCAACGGCCAGCTCATCGTCGGTATCTGCACGGAACAGGCTGATATCGAGCTGGGTTCCGCCCTGCGCGTGCCACTTGCTGCCAATCTCCAGATTGCGGCTGCGGGCGGCCGCCAGATCCAGTGCCAATCCCGCCTGCCCGTCGGCGCGATAGCCCAGTTCGTTGAAGGTGGGGGTTTCGAAACCGCGGCCGACCGCAGCATGCAGCCGCCACTGCGGGTTGGCCTCGAAGCTGATCCCGGTCACCGGCGTGGTGGCCTGGTAGCGCCGGCGGCCACTGTCATCCGGGTTGCGGCCGATGATGTAGCGGTCGTCGGATTCGAAGCGCACGGTGCTGTGGCGCAGGCCAGCCAGCAATGACCAGCGTGGACTCCACTGCCACCACGCCTGCGCGAACTGATCGATGTTATGCACGGTGTCGATCTGGTCTCTGCGCAGGCGCCCACGTACGCCCAGCGTGCTGCCGATGAAGTTCTCGTAGCCGGTGCGGTGCTGGCGCTGGCGGTCGGCGCTGAGCCCGGCCACCAGGTCCAGCGGTCGCCCCGCCAGATCGCCGTGCCAGCCCCAGCGCGCGTCCAGCCCGCCGTAACCGGCGTCCAGATCGATCACGCCGCCGGCATGCAGGGGGTTGGCCTGGGCGGTCGGCGGGATCGGCAGGTACTGGCGTACCGCGCGCTGCCCGGCATAGCCCATCAACTGCCAGCGCTGCGCTCCCGTTTCACGGGTCCAGCGCAGACCAGCCTGCTGCTGGCGCACCGATTTGCGGGTGTTGTACTGGTGCGCAACTGCCGTGGCCTGGCGCGGATCAGCCGCCACCTGGGCACGGGTCAGGCCCAGCGGATCCTGTGCATCGGGGGCATCGAGCGCATTGAGCAACAGCTCCAGCCGCCCACCGCCCAGCGCACCACCGATGCGTGCGTTGAGCGATTCACGGCGCGCACGGCTATGGTCCCGCCAGCCATCGGTGCGGAAGTGATTGGCGGCGATGTTGTAGTCCAGCAGTTGGCCGGCACCCTTCAGCTGCGCGCCGACACTGAGCGTGTTGTCGGCGCCAGCGTTGAGCCGCAACCGCCACGGGTCGCCGGCCTGGCCCTGCGCGCTCCAGACCTGCAGCACGCCACCGGAGGAGTTGCCGTACAGCGCCGAGAACGGCCCGCGCAGCACGTCGATGCGCTCGGCGCCCAGCAGGCTGGCGTGTGACAGCTGGCCCTGGCCATCGGGCATGGTGGCCGGCACGCCGTCGATCAACACCCGCACCCCGCGCACACCGAAGGTCGAGCGCGCGCCGAAGCCACGGATCGACAGCTGCGTGTCCTGCGCGAAGTTCTGCCGGTCGCGCGCCAGCAGCCCCGGTACCCCGGCCAGCGCCTCGGACAGCTGCGCGCCGGTGCCAGCGCGGCTGGCATCGATCCAGACCGTGTCCTGGCTGGCCGGCAGCGCGAACGGGTCGATGCCCGGCACCCGTGCGGCCTGTACCTGCACCGCAGGCAGGGCGGTGGGCGCAGGCTCGGCCACCGCTGTCCAGGGCGACAGCAGCAGGGCAGACAGCGGCAGGCAACAGCGTCGTGCGGCGGGATTCATGATTCAGGTTGATGGATCGGGCGGCAACGCACGCCATGGTACGGGGCCGCGGATGACGATGGCGGCGGCCAGCCCCGGCAGGCTTTGTTACGATGGGCTGTTTCCGGCCGAAAAGCCGCGAACCGCGTGGCGCAATTCCTCCCCCTTTCCGTCTACCGAACGAGTACCGCCGTGTCCTTCTTTGCAAACGTGGAACTGGTCCCAGGCGACCCGATCCTGGGCCTGACCGAGGCGTACAACGCCGACAGCCGCCCGACCAAGGTCAACCTGGGTGTGGGCATCTACTACGACGAGAGCGGCCGCATTCCGCTGCTGCGCGCCGTCAAGCAGATCGAGCAGCAGCTCGCCGCTGAAGCCAAACCGCGCGGCTATCTACCGATCGATGGCCTGCCGGCGTACACGCAGGCCACGCGTGAGCTGGTGTTCGGCAAGGACTCGCCGCTGCTGGCCGCCGGCCGCGTCACCACCGCACAGACCGTTGGTGGCAGCGGTGCGCTGCGCGTCGGCGCCGACGTGCTGAAGAAGCTGCTGCCGCACGCCACCGTTGCGCTGAGCAACCCGAGCTGGGAAAACCACCGCGCCGTGTTCAGCGCGGCCGGTTTCGAGGTGCTGGACTACACCTACTTCGACCCGACCACCCATGGGGTTGATTTCGACGGCCTGCTGGCCGACCTGGGCAAGCTGGAAGCCGGCACCGTGGTGCTGCTGCATGCCTGCTGCCACAACCCCACCGGTGCCGACCTCACGGTCACCCAGTGGAAGCAGGTCGCCCAGCTGCTGAAGGACCGCCAGCTGTTCCCCTTCATCGACATGGCCTACCAGGGCTTCGACAAGGGCATCGAGCAGGACGGCGCCGCGGTGCGCATCATCGCCGAAGCCGGCATCGACAGCTTCATCGTCGCCAACTCGTACTCCAAGTCGTTCTCGCTGTATGGCGAACGCGTGGGTGCGCTGTCGATGGTGGCGCCGACCGCCGCTGACGCCAAGGCCGTGCAGTCGCAGGTCAAGCGCGTGATCCGCACCATCTACTCCAGCCCGTCCACTCACGGTGCTGCGCTGGTGGCCGGCGTACTGACCAACCCGGAACTGCGCGCGATGTGGGAGCAGGAGCTGACCGAGATGCGCGAGCGCATCCACGCCCTGCGCCACGGCCTGGTCGAGAAGCTGGCCGCTGCCGGTGCCCCGCAGTTCGGTTTCATCAACGAGCAGGCCGGCATGTTCTCCTACTCCGGCCTGAGCCGTGAGCAGGTCGAACGCCTGCGCGACGAGTTCGGCATCTACGCCGTCGGCACCGGCCGCATCTGCGTGGCCGCGCTGAACCAGAACAACCTGGAATACGTCGCCAAGGCCGTGGCCACCGTCGCCAAGGGCTGAAGCAAGGCTGCACGGGTTTGAGAACAAAGGCGCCGAAAGGCGCCTTTGTTTTTGCTTCTGCTTTGCCTTTGCCACACCCTCCGCGCTCGCGGCGAACCCTGAAGCGCAGGGCGAGGCACACCGTGGCCAGGACCGTGAGGCGCATGGATGCGCCGACCGAGCCCCCATGGATGGGTTTACGGCGTGTCCTGGCCACGGTGTGCCTCGCCCTGCGCCTCCATGAAGGAAGGCGCCGACAGCGCAACGCATCTGGAAACGATTACGCCTTCCCGCGCTCACGCACGGCCCCACCATACGGGCGACAATAGGCGTTTTCCCGCTGCCGAGACCTGCCCGACCATGTCCCGTACTTCGTTGACCCGCTTCCTGATCCAGGAACAGCACGCCGGCCGCATCAATGCCGACCTGCGCCAGCTGATCGCGGTCGTCGCCCGCGCCTGCACCAGCATCTCCATCGCCGTCAGCAAGGGCGCACTCGGTGGCGTGCTGGGCGATGCCGGTACCGGCAACGTGCAGGGCGAAGCGCAGAAAAAGCTGGACGTGATCAGCAACGAGATCCTGCTTGAGGCCAACGCGTGGGGGGGCCACCTTGCCGCCTGCGCCTCGGAAGAAATGGACCACAGCCAGCCGGTGCCGGACATCTACCCGCGCGGCGATTTCCTGCTGTTGTTCGATCCCCTTGATGGCAGCTCCAACATCGACGTCAACGTCTCCGTCGGCACCATCTTCTCGGTGCTGCGCTGCCCGACCAACGTGGAACTGCCGGGCGATGACGCGTTCCTGCAGCCGGGCAGCAAGCAGATCGCCGCCGGTTACTGCATCTACGGGCCCAGCACCCAGCTGGTGCTGACCGTCGGCCACGGTACCCACGCTTTCACCCTGGACCGCGAGAAGGGCGAGTTCGTGCTGACCACCGAGAACATGCAGATCCCGGCGGCCACCCAGGAATTCGCCATCAACATGTCCAACCAGCGTCACTGGGAAGCACCGATGCAGGCCTACGTGGGCGATCTGCTGGCAGGCAAGGAAGGCGCGCGTGGCAAGAACTTCAACATGCGCTGGATCGCCAGCATGGTGGCCGACGTGCATCGCATCCTGACCCGCGGCGGCATCTTCATCTACCCGTGGGACAAGAAGGACCCGTCCAAGGCCGGCAAGCTGCGCCTGATGTACGAAGCCAACCCGATGGGCCTGCTGGTCGAACAGGCCGGCGGCGCCGCCTGGACCGGCCGCGAGCGCATCCTCGACATCCAGCCCGACCAGCTGCACCAGCGCGTGCCGGTGTTCCTCGGCTCGCGCGAGGAAGTGGCCGAAGCCGTGCGCTACCACCACGCGCACGACGACGCACAGGGCTGACGGCCTATCGCCTGACAGCGGTCATGGCAGAACGATGACATGACCGTGGGGTGACACCAAGGGCGGCAAACGGCACCATCAAGCCGTTGCCGCCTAAGGAATGCACGCATGCACGAGCAGGGCCCGGTCGATTTCATCGAAGTCATCCACAACGCCGTCCCCAGCGAGGTCTGCGCGGCCATCGTTGAACGCCTGCGCGCCACGCGTGGCCTGCAGCCCGGTGCCGTGGGCAGTGGCGTGTTCCCGGAACTCAAGCACAGCAAGGATCTGCGTATCAGTGGCCTGGACGGCTGGCAGGATGTCGACCAGCAGCTGCAGATCGCGGTGTTCAATGGCCTGCTGACTTATCTACGCCGTTATCCACAGGCATTGATCGCCCCGCTGATGTTGCAGATCCAGGACAGCAACGGCCAACCGCGACGCCTGTCTGCCGAGGACTTCCCTGACATGCCGCCGCAGCAGCTGGCCGATCTGGCCCGCACCTGCCTGCGCCCAGGTGCGATCAACCTGCAGTGGTATGCGGCCGGCGAGGGCGGTTACCCGTACTGGCACTGCGAGCTGTACCCGAAGGATATGCAGGCTGAGACCCTGCATCGGCACGTGTTGTGGACGCTGTACCTCAACGACGACTTTGACGAAGGCGAGACCGAGTTCCTGTTCCAGGGGCGGAAGATCGCACCTCGTACCGGCAGCCTGCTGATTGCGCCGACTGCGTTCACTCATACCCATCGTGGCAATCGCCCGCAGGGTGGGGACAAGTTCATCGCGACCAGCTGGATCCTGTTCCAGAGTGCGCAGAAGTTGTTTGGGGGAGGCTGAGGCCATCGTACCCCTCCCGATTGGAGCCAGTATCCAGGGAAGTCCGCTATGCCGTCGGTGGATTACCGGGCGTCAGGAGAGCAGTAGTAGTCACCGCCCCTGTCCGAGTCCCAGTAGGTTCCTCCATAGAGCTTCACCGTACTGCCTCTTGTCGTCAGCTCTACCGAGCGCGCCAGGCGCTCCTCGCAGAAGACCATCAATCGGTAATGGCGCTGCCGTTTGTCTTTCTGCAGTCGCCACCGCTTCTCTGCGGCTTGTTTGATGAAGAAGGCAGCGATCTGCTCTGGATCAGATTCGAGTTCGGCGTCGAAGACGGCCCCCAAGAACGTGACCTTCGGCAAGAACTTAACGTCCGTGGGATGGACCCCTGTAGGAAGTTCAAAGGTCTCGGTAGCAGCGCGCAGTTCTGCTTCTGTTGGCTTTCCGGTCCAATCGCCGCCTCCGATGGATCCGAATATTGAAAGATAGGTACCGCCTATCAGAGCCGCAATGACAGCGCACAGGAGCAGATGGCGCAGCGGTACCTTTTTCATGGCCCATTCCCCGACTGCCGTTGTTCGCCGCTACTTGAATCCCGCAAGGCTTCAGTCGTCTTTGCACCGAGCACCGGGTCATTGATGCTCGACGGACCGGGGCGCTTGCGAGGACGACGTCGATACAGGATCCCTCCCGCTGCCCCACCAAATACGGCCATGCCGAGGCCGACGAGTTCTTCGCTGCCTAGCGGATCCGCTGACAGCAATTTGGCCGCTGTCAGTAGAAGAAAGTTCAATGGGAGCATCCACAGGAACGCGATGCCCAGCCAGTAGATGATCTTCATTTCATGCGCTCATGGATCCGGAAGCATCGACTCGAACCGGTAGGCGGATATGCCCCGCATCCATCATGCTGAACTCTTTCGTCCCTAGCTCTCGCAACTGGCGCATGTTTATTCCATAGCATTGAAACATCGAAATCAGCCCTGCTCGACAAAGATTCTCTTGCGTCGACATGCGCACTGTAAATCGAGTGTTCTGTCCTAGATTCGACGGGCTTTCGAATCGAGGACACATCACCCCAGCCCACATTCGTCTCCGGCACTGTATGGCCACTCCCTCAGTAGCCTGATGCTGTGCTCCACTCTGTATAGAGATATGGGAATTGGCAGCACCTAATGTTGATTGTTCCCGTCTGACCGGCACTTCCTAATAAATCCATCTCTGAACTCGTTGGGCCTTTGCGCACTGCCATTCGTCGTTAGGCGAACAAAAAGTGGCCCTTGGGGCTGTCCAGTTGCCATCGCGAACAGCGCACTCTGACCTTCTGGTCCATCGTGCACTGCAATCAGCGTGAACTCGCCTTTGGCGTACTTTCCACGGCGGCGCTCGCCGATTGTGAAGCCGGGATGTCCACCAATCAGTACGTCAATACGGCGCTTCCCGTCTACGAACACCCCGGTTTCAAAGTCAGGCCCAGGAGCGTCGGATTGAAAGCGCATGCCAGATTGAACCTCTGCGCATACGTTGAATCGCTTACTTATGGGGGCCAGCTCCTTGGCGTGGCAGCCCAGCATCATATAAGCGACTAAACAGCACAGTATGGCGGTCCTATTTGCATCCACACCCTTTGATAATTGCCTCATTGCCCGCCTTCAATACGTCTTCTATGTTTTTTTCATTGACGGAGTTCATGTTAATCGCTCTGCCCATGATTCCGGTTCCGTAATCAGGCAATCCCATCAGATGCCCTGCTTCATGAGCGAAGGTGGCTGCGCCCCACTGTCCAGGCAGATACCATACGCCCTCATTCATCCACACCCGATTTACCCAAGACTCATGATCGCCCTGGCGAATCGACACGGCGTTGGTTCTGACAGGATCGTACTTGTCCATTTGCATGACAACCGTCGTGACCTGGTACTTCCCGAATCTCCCAGTCCATGCCTTTTCGATTGCACTGGCCATCGCAGCCGCCTGAGCATTGCTTCCATTCTGGAAATTGATTGGCAAAGCGATGCCAACATTATTTCCTGATTTGGTACATGCATATGCGATAAGCCCGAGAGGATCGACATTGCTCATGGGATTGCCACCAACATATGCGTAGGTGTTGGCGCCACCTGCCAACCCGATCGGATCACTCTGCACATACCGGCCGATGCTCGCGTCATAGTCGCGGAAGCCGTTGTACCAGAGGCCGCTTTCCACATCGTAGTACTGGCCCGGGAAGCCAATGTTCAACCCGCCAATCTCATCCTTCTGGACACTGCGCCCATAGGCGTAGTTGTACGCCTTCCAGACGATCTGCTGGCTCGGGCTGGTGACGAACTCCGGGCGTCCAAGATGATCGGTATGCACATAATTGTGCTGCCCGCTGCGAGCCAAACCCACCAGTTCACCTTCGAACCAGAAATAGTTGGTCCACACGCCATTGTTCAGCTCGGTCATAAGCTGGTTTTGGCCAACGTAGAAGTAGCGACTGTTGGTGTTCTGGTTGATCTTTGCAACGCGCTGCCCCTGCGCATTGAGCACGTAATCAGTCGCAGTGCCACCGATGTTGCTGCGGCTCATGCGATTGAATGCATTGTACTCATAGGTGCTGATCCGGCTGCCTGCGGTCTCGCTGATACGATTTCCCAATGCGTCGTACTGGTACTGACGGCTGCCGTCCTGGTTGGTGTAGTTCAGCACCCGGTTGCTCCCCGGGTCGATGCTGTATTGGGTCAGCTGATTGCCTGCCTGATAGCGGTCGTGATTGCCGCCGGCATCGTAGGAAAGATTGTTGATGACACCGAAGCGGGTCAGCTTGGTCATACGACTCAACGCGTCGTAGCCGATCAACTGGGTCATGTTCGGGTCGACAGCGTCGACAATGGCGGTGATTTCGCCATCGCCGCTGTACTGATAGTCCCAATAGCTGACCTTGCTGCCATTGGGTCCCCAGACCGACATTGCGGTCAGCCGCCCCTCCTGATCATGGTTGTAGCCCCGGGCAAGCCCGTTGCCATAGGCCAGCCACTCATGCGCTCCCGTGACCTTCCAGTTGGCCTGGGAGATGATTGAGCGTTGAGTCCCGTCGACCTTCGCCATCAACGCACTTGGTTTTCCTTGGGAGCCATATGTGTAGGTCGCCTTGTCACCGTTGGGATAGGTGATCTCGCTCAGGCGATTGATGCCGTCGTCGTGCTGGCGAGCCGGCCACGTCCGTTCCCGAACACATTGGGGGTATAGGTGTAGCGATAGATGTTGCCGGCCGGATCGGTCACCTGGCTGACCTGTCCGTTGGCCCAGCCAAAGTTGACGCTGCGTCCAGAGAAGTGCGTCACCTTCTGCAAGTAACGGTCAGCATAGGAGAACGTCCAGCTCACGCCCTGCTCATTGCTGAGTCGGGTGATATAGCCCTCGGCGTTGTAGGTCTCCGTACCGTTGTTTTCGTTTCGAAGCGTAAACGTGCCATTGCCGTTCGCGGACAGGTACGCGATGGGCTGGGCCTTGTCCTCATACCAGCGACCGCTGGCCGGATCCTTGAGATACTTGATGCGACGACCGTCGGGCCGTTGCACCCACGCCAGCTGATTTGCATCGGTGAATGCGAGCGAATAGTCGAAGTTGCTCAGCCAGTGATTGCCGAACAGCCCGGTCGCGCTCCAGTAGTGATTGTAGTTGCGCTGCAGGAACAGGCCCATTTCGCCCTGGCTGGCGAAATCAAGTTCTGGTTCGACCTTGTTGCCGCTGTAGAGAACGACAGGATTACCCTTGCGGCCGTTGCAATCCTTCTCTTTGTCATCGGTCGGCTGCTCCTTCGCGGTTTCGGTCGGAATTGCACCGCCGCCGCCATTGTCCATTTGAGACTCGGACAGGTGTACACCACTGCCGCCGCCAAATCCAAAACCACCTACACCGCTACCTCCAGCAGGGCGTTTGGCGGTGACCTGAACGGTTTCGAGGGTGCTTGCCGCGGTTGCCAATGCCATCGGCAGGGAAAGCAGCGGCAGAAGAAGAAGACGGGACTGCAGGGTGTTCCGCGTTGCAACGTGCGTCATGCGCTTGCCTAGCTCCTCATCCGAGACCGACTCATTCAGTCATCGGGAATTCATGTTTGTAACGAGTCTATGACAGCACGCTGTAACGGTGCAATGGACGCACCTAATGTTTTTCGTGCATTGCCCATCAATGAGCTGGGTACAGCACAGCGCGACGAATCGCTGATGCATTCGCCAGCAGACGTACACGCCTCAGAAGAGCGAACCCTGCGGCGAATCCTTCTTCTGCGGCAGCGGCTTCACGAACCGGCTGCAGTCCAGCTTCGGCCAATGGCTGTTCTGCGCATTGAAGCCGAGGCGCTTGCGCGCCAGCTTGAAGCGGTTGTTCAACAGATCGGCATACACGCCCTGGCCGCGCATGCGCGTACCGAACTGGCTGTCGTAGTCCTTGCCGTCGCGCAGCTGCTGGATGGTGCTCATCACATGCGCGGCACGATCGGGATGATGGGTGTCCAGCCAGTCGCGGAACAACGGCGCCACTTCAAGCGGCAGGCGCAGCAGCACGTAACCAGCGGTACTGGCGCCAGCGTCGTGCGCAGCCTCCAGCACGGCCTCCAGCTCGCTGTCGTTGATCCATGGGATCACCGGCGCCACCATCACACCGACCGGAATGCCCGCTTCATGCAGACGCTTCATCGCGCGCAGCCGTGCATGCGGCGCCGATGCGCGCGGTTCCAGCTTTGCGGAAAGATGCGGGTCCAGCGAGGTCACCGAGAAGTGCACGCTGACCAGGTTCTCCGCCGCCAGCGGTGCAAGCAGATCGATATCGCGCTCGACCAGTGCGTTCTTGGTGATCAGCGAAAAAGGATGCTTGGTTTCCAGCATCACTTCTATCAGCTGGCGGGTCAGCTTGAACTTGCGCTCGATCGGCTGGTACGCATCGGTGTTGATGCCCAGCGCGATCGGCTGCGGCACGTAACCCGGCTTCGACAGCTCCTTGCGCAGCAGTTGCGGCGCATTGGTCTTGGCGAACAGCTTGGTCTCGAAGTCCAGGCCCGGCGACAGGTTCAGATAGGCGTGCGAGGGGCGCGCGAAGCAGTAGGAACATCAGCACTATATGTGTTCGAGGAAAAGTGTTCAGCACTGCGTCCCCTACGGCGGCTTCCCTACAGACTACCTGCGGAGTTCCGTCCTCTTGTATTCCAGCCCAAGGCGGTAAAGGGTAGGTTAGCCGGGCATTGCGACTACCCCCAGACTTGAGGCTCTGCGAGCAGGCCAATTCAGGATGAATTCTTCCTGCTCCGCAGTCTCCACTGCACCAGGGCGCACCGAGCGCACCTTAGCGATCGCATCGATGCCGTCTGGAGCGCAGCCCGTGTCAATGAGAAGCATCGACGCCACGGTCCCCGCTCGCCCTAGGCCTCCTTTGCAGTGCACCACGATCCTGCTTCCGGACAAGAGCTCGGCTGCGAACTGGGGTCCTGTGGATTGCCATGGCAGAAGCAGCCGTGCATCAGGAGCCGCACCATCCTTAATCGGTAGGCCGTGCCACATCAAGCCATGCGCTTTGGCACGCTCTGCCAAGGAGGTAATTCGTAGCTCTTCGAACTCCCACGGCTCAATCAACGTGATCAGATGCTGTGCTCCCCACGCGACTATCGACGCCAGATCGATATCCAAGTCTCGGGCCCAAGACCCCGTCATTGCGACGTCCTGATATTTTCCCGGTGCAAAGGTAACGCCGATCGCACCGCCATTCACGCCGATAGGCAGCGTCGCAATCTGCAGTGGATGAGAATTACTTGTTCTGCTCACCTGCGCTCTCCGAAATCAATGGCCCTGTTGGGCGAGAAGCGAACGCTGCGCCCTTTTAACCTGAAAGTCCAACGGTGAGCCTAGTGGTACGGATATGGTCTTACTGAATCCCATAAGCAGCGCAGAATCGCCCAACGCCTGAGAGAGGGGCCAGGCCCCATTCGACGTTGGAACGAGCCTGGAGGACGCGGTTCCAGAGAGCAGTGAGGCCCAGTTCCAGCCTCTGGCCGGCACCATCCTTACTGGGCGGCCGCTATCGGCCAGAAGCGGCAGCAGGCGCGGCGATACCTGAGGCAATGCGATCTGATCGGAGTGGGCTTAAGCGACGCCCTCCCTCGAGCGCCAAGCCATAACTGGATCAGGGGGGGCTCCAACTCAGGGCTCTCGACAACTCAGCTTGACTGCCTCTATTCTTCCTTTCATGTCCGCCTTCTCGGCCCGCCACCGTCGACTCATCCGGTTCAGCCTTTTCGTGCTGATGCTGTTGAGCGTCGTTGTTCGGCCGATCGTGATCCAACAGGGCGAGCTCCATACTGCCGAGCACGACATCGCTGCAACGGCAGAGCACGGGCACTCACACGGTCCTGGAACTGGCGACAACGTAGATCCGAAGCATGCATCGGGCGTGCACAGCGTCCTTCACCAGGCCGATGTGAGCTTTGCCGGCATGCTGGTGTCTTCGAATCTGAACCTAGCAACTGTTCCGCCGGCATCTTTACTGCCCGGCCTGCACTCCGTCGATGAGCCCTCTGGTCATCGCGGCTCGCCATTCAGACCTCCGATCGTCTGACGACACCTGCCGCGCTGTAGCGGCCTGAGCGCGCTGTCCACCCAATGTTGGCCGGCAGCGCGTCGTCATGACCATCGTCGGAGATTTTCCGTGAAATTACGTAGTTTGTGGGCGCTCGCCATAGCCGGCGCCTACGGTGTGGCCGTGCCTGGCCATGCCGCTGAAGTGCTGCGCTTGGAGGATGTGGTCGCCCGCGCCCTCGGCACCCATCCCAGCGTCCAGGCAGACACCGCTCGACTGGAAGCTGTCAGAAGCCGGGCGGGCCGGGAGGCATTGCCTACGCCGCTCGTGCTGGGCGGCGAGCTTGAAAACGTGGCTGGCTCAGGCGGCCTGAGCGGCCTAGACGCCGCCGAATCCACCTTCCGCATCTCCAAGGTTCTAGAACTGGGTGGGAAGCGGGCTGCGCGCCAAGCGCTCGGCGGCGCCGAGGTGGACGCTGCCCGAAGCGAAGCGGACGTCACCCGTATCGCTATCGCAACTTTGGCCGCAGGGCGTTTCGTCGACGTGCTGGCCGCCCAGGAGCATGTCGAGCACGCCGAAGAGCGCATCAAAATGGCCAGCGCCATGCGCCGTGAAGTGGCCCGTTGGGTCGCGGCCGCCCGCAATCCCGACTCGGACCTGAGATCCGCCGAGATCGCCCTGCTCGATGCCGAGCTGAAGCGGGAGCAGGCATTGCAGGCTCTGGAAAGCGCGCGAATGTCGCTGGCTGCCACGTGGGGGGCGCCAAGTCCGGATTTCGGCTCGGTTGCAGGGGATACCGCGGTCCTTCCCCCTCTGGATGATTTTGATGATCTGAGCCGGCGCCTCGCCACGACACCACAACAGCGCGCCTTGGACGCTCAAGCCGGAGTTATAGATGCAAGGAGGGAGATCGCCCGCGCTAGCGCCAAGCCGGATGTCAGCGTTGGCCTCGGCATCCGCCGACTGGAAGCCACCAAGGACAGCGGCCTGGTGATGTCCGTCTCCGTCCCGTTGGGGAGCCGTCGGCGATCGGACTTCTCCGTGGCTGAAGCGGACTACGAACTCACCTCTCTCAAATACCGGCGCCAGGCGCAGATGCTGGAAATGCGTCAGGAGCTGTTTGGCATCTACCAACAGCTCAAGCAAGCGCAATCGGAAGTGGAGTCAGTGCGCCAGCGTCAGTTGCCAAAGGCCCAGCAGGCCTTTGATCAGAGCCGCAGGGGCTTTGAGGAAGGACGCTTCTCCTTCCTGGTACTCAGCCAGGCTCAGCAAAGGCTCTTCGATCTTCGCGAACGGGAAGTCGAAGCCGCCGCGCGCTATCTCCGTCTCCTGGTCGAGGCCGACCGCCTCACCGCTTCTGCCTTGGACATTCGCCCATGAACCGATACGTATTCCTGATCCTGCTTCCAATTGCCCTGGCTGCGTGCGGTGGCAACGAATCGTCGCAACGAGCAAAGCCAGAGGACACTGCTGCGACCGCAGGCGACTATGAGCGAGGGCCGCATCGCGGTCGCATGCTTCGCGACGGCGACTTCGCCCTTGAAGTAACTGTTTACGAAACCAATACCCCGCCTCATTTCCGGCTGTATGCCTATCGCAACGACAAACCGCTGGCACCTGGAGAAGTCAAAGCGACGATACAACTCAAGCGTCTGGACGGCGAAGTCAACAACTTCAGCTTTATTCCAGAGAAGGACTACCTGGTCGGCAGCGGGGAGGTGGTCGAGCCGCATTCCTTTGATGTCAAAGCCGATGCGGTGGTGGGTGGAAAGAACTACGCCTGGTCTTACGCCTCCTATGAAGGGCGCACCACGATAGATCCGAAAGCCGCTGCCGACGCAGGTGTCGTGGTCGAGTCCGCCGAACCGGGGACCATCCGGGACACCGTTTCCCTCATGGGCAACGTCGCGGTCGACACCGGCCGATTTGCTGCGGTCAAGGCACGCTTCCCTGGCGTGGTCCGCAGTGTGGCGGTCGAGATGGGACAACGCGTCTCGGCTGGTCAGACGTTGGCCACAGTCGAGGGCAATGACAGCATGCGGACCTACTCCGTCACGGCACCTTTCAGTGGAGTCGTACTCGCGCGCAGCACGTCGGTAGGCGATGTCGCTGCCGACAACACGCTGTTTGAAATTGCCGACCTTTCGGAGGTCTGGGTGGACCTGCGTGCGCTGGGAAGCGATGCCGAGCGACTGTCGCCAGGCCAGATGGTGACCATTCGCTCGGCAACAGGCGGTTTGGAAGCAACGGGAAAGCTGCAGGGCATCCTTCCGTTGGCCAGCGCTGGCCAGACCGTGGTGGCACGTGTGGCCCTTACCAACAGCGAGGGCAGGTGGCGACCAGGAATGGCCGTATCCGCCGAAGTCGTCATCGCGGAAACGGAGGTTCCATTAACAGTAAAGGAATCGGGCCTGCAGCGTTTTCGGGACTTCACCGTGGTATTCGCCCAAGTGGGCAACAGCTATGAGGTGCGGATGCTTGAACTGGGTAGGCGCGATGGCGATCGCGTGGAGGTACTGAAAGGGCTTAAGCCGGGAACCCGGTACGTTTCCGAGCAGAGCTACCTGATTCGTGCCGACATCGAAAAGTCCGGCGCAAGCCACGACCACTAAGGACGCACCATGCTAGAGCGAATCATTCGCGCGTCTATCGCGCACAGATGGCTTGTGCTCCTTCTGGTCCTGGCCCTCTCAGGCCTTGGGATCTGGAACTACAGCAAGCTTCCCATCGACGCCGTTCCTGACATTACCAATGTCCAGGTGCAGATCAACACCGAAGCTCCGGGCTACTCACCGCTGGAGGCCGAGCAACGGGTCACCTTCCCGGTCGAAACAGCGTTGGCCGGGTTGGCAAAGCTGGAATACACCCGTTCCATCTCACGCTACGGCCTGTCTCAGGTCACGGTCGTGTTTGAAGATGGCACAGATATCTACTTCGCCCGTCAGCAGGTCGCAGAGAGACTTCAGCAAGCGGGATCCCAATTGCCCGTGGGACTAAAGCCAAGCCTTGGACCGGTAGCGACGGGCCTGGGTGAGATCTTCATGTACACCGTGGAAGCGGAGTCCGGTGCTGAAGAGACGTGGACACCAATGGCGCTTCGTACGCTGCAGGACTGGGTGATCCGACCGCAGATGCGCCACTTGAAAGGCGTAACCGAGGTCAACACCGTCGGAGGCTATGTTCGCCAGTTTCACATCACGCCGGACCCGAAGAAGCTCCAAGCATACGGACTGACGCTGCAGGATGTGCTCGAAGCCGTGGCCCGCAGCAACACTAACGTGGGTGCCGGCTACATCGAGAAAAGCGGTGAGCAGTACTTGGTACGCGTGCCGGGCCAAGTGGCCGACATGGCGGGTTTGCGCAAGATCGTAGTGGCTAACCGTGATGGCATGCCATTGCGTGTTGGCGATCTGGCAGAAGTTGTAGAAGGCACCGAACTTCGTACAGGCGCGGCAACCAAGGATGGCAACGAAGTGGTCCTTGGTACGGCGTTCATGCTCATCGGCGAAAACAGCCGGGACGTGGCTCAGCGAACCGCGGCCAAGCTCAAGGACATCGACGCTACGCTGCCTGACGGCGTTCGGGCGCATCCTGTGTATGACAGAACCGAACTGGTGGATCGGACCATCGAGACGGTGAAGAAGAACCTCCTCGAAGGCGCCTTGCTCGTCATCGCGGTGCTCTTCCTGCTTTTGGGCAATCTTCGTGCGGCACTGATCACTGCGGCGGTCATTCCATTGACGATGCTGCTGACGATCACAGGCATGGTCCAGAATCGCGTCTCTGCGAATCTGATGAGCCTGGGCGCACTGGATTTTGGCTTGATCGTCGATGGGGCAGTCATCATCGTAGAGAACTGCCTGCGTCGCTTTGGCGAGCGGCAACACCTTCAGGGCCGTTTGTTGACTCGGGAAGAACGATTTTCCTTGGCGGCAAGTGCCAGTGCAGAGGTGATCAAGCCAAGCCTGTTCGGCCTTTTCATCATCGCGGCGGTCTACATCCCGATCTTTGCCCTCTCCGGCGTGGAAGGGAAGATGTTCCACCCGATGGCGCTTACCGTGGTCATCGCGCTTACCGGTGCCATGGCACTGTCCTTGACATTCGTACCTGCCGCTGTGGCTCAGTTCGTAACGGGAAAGGTTTCGGAGAAGGAAACCAAAGCCATGCGCCGAGTCACCAACGTGTATGGCCCGATGCTTGAGCGTGCCGTCAATGCACGCAAGGTAGTGGTGGCCTCTGCTGCGGTGCTCACCGTCCTGGCGGGCCTGCTTGCAAGTCGCCTCGGCACCGAGTTCATTCCGAACCTGGATGAGGGCGATATCGCCTTGCATGCGCTTCGAATTCCAGGGACCAGCTTGACCCAGGCGATCGGCATGCAACGTCAGCTGGAAGCGGCGATCAAACAGTTCCCCGAGGTAGATGAAGTCGTCGCAAAGATCGGCACTGCCGAGGTGGCCACCGATCCCATGCCCCCCTCCGTAGCCGACACCTTCATCATGCTCAAAGATCGGGACCAATGGCCTGATCCGCGCAAGCCGAAGGCACAGCTTGTTGCCGAGCTCGAGAAAGTGGTTCGCGCCATTCCTGGCAACAACTATGAGTTCACCCAGCCGGTGCAGATGCGGATGAACGAGCTCATTGCGGGCGTTCGGGCTGAGGTTGCTGTCAAGCTGTACGGCGACGACCTGGAGCAACTGGCAACCATCGGCAGCCAGGTAGAGAACGTTGCCAGTGAGATCCAGGGAGCGGCCGACGTGAAACTTGAGCAGATCACCGGTCTGCCATTGATGACGATCACGCCGGACCTGGATGCACTTGCACGATACGGCGTAGCCATTGACGACGTGCAGAAGACCATCTCGGTGGCGCTGGGAGGTGAATCGGTCGGCCAGGTGTTCGAAGGCGATCGGCGCTTCGATATCGTGGTTCGTCTGTCGGAGAACCTTCGCCAGGACGTCCGGACACTGGCGTCACTACCTGTGGCCGTCGCGCCCGGGGTGAGCACAGGCCAAGAGCGCAGCTTCGTGCCGCTGGGCCAGTTGGCCAAGGTCGAGATCGCGCCTGGTCCGAACCAGATCAGCCGTGAGAATGGTAAACGCAGGGTGGTGATCACAAGCAATGTGCGCGGGCGCGACTTAGGGTCCTTTGTCGAGGAGTTGCGCACCAAGGTCGGACAGGAGGTCCAGCTGCCGGAAGGGTACTGGATCGAGTACGGCGGCACGTTTGAGCAGTTGATCTCGGCAAGCAAGCGGCTGTCCGTCGTCGTGCCAGTGGTTCTGGTGATGATCTTCGGATTGTTGTTCATGGCATTCGGCTCAGGGAAGGACGCTGCGATCGTATTCAGTGGCGTGCCGCTTGCACTGACCGGGGGCGTGGTGGCGCTGTGGCTGCGCGACATTCCCATGTCCATCTCCGCAGGTGTGGGCTTCATCGCTCTTTCGGGCGTTGCCGTGCTCAATGGCCTGGTAATGATCAGCTTCATCAAGAACCTGCGGGAAGAAGGCGTCCCCCTGCACAAGGCTGTCACCGAAGGTGCTCTTACCCGCCTCCGGCCAGTCCTGATGACGGCCTTGGTGGCGAGTCTGGGCTTCCTTCCTATGGCCCTGAACGTCGGTGCTGGCGCGGAAGTTCAGCGTCCGCTCGCCACTGTTGTTATCGGCGGAATCATCTCTTCAACGCTGCTGACACTTCTCGTGCTGCCGGCGCTGTATCGATTGGTTCACCGCGAAGATTCTGTTCTGGAAAGTCGCTCCTCATGAACCACCCGTCCCCTTTCTGCACAAGGAACTTGTCTTTGACTTCTTCCAACAAGCTCTTTGCTTGGCTTTCGATGCTTGCCGCAGTCCTCCTGCCGTTTGCGGCGTTCGCGCACGGTGTAAGCGAGGGAGACCAGGCCTTCCTTGAAGAAAGCACCGGTAGGCAACTGATCGCGTTTACCTACCTTGGCGCCAAGCACATGGTGACTGGATACGACCACCTTCTATTTCTGTTCGGGGTGATCTTCTTCCTATACCGCATGCGGGACGTGAGCATCTACGTCACCTTGTTCGCCATTGGCCACAGCACGACGCTGCTGCTCGGCGTGCTCGGCGGCTTTCATGTCGACGCCTATCTGGTCGACGCGATCATCGGTCTCTCGGTGGTCTACAAGGCCTTGGACAACATGGGCGCGTTCAAGCGGTGGTTCGGCGTGCAACCCAACACCAAGATTGCAGTCCTTGTCTTCGGCTTCTTCCACGGCTTCGGCCTGGCCACGAAGCTTCAGGACTTCTCGCTATCGCCGGACGGGCTGGTCCCCAACATGCTTGCGTTCAACGTGGGCGTTGAGCTCGGCCAACTTCTGGCGCTTGCCGGCATCTTGATCGTGATGGGCTTCTGGCGTCGGCTGCCTTCCTTCAACCGCCAGGCCTACGGCGTGAACACCATCTTGATGACGGCCGGCTTCGTGCTCATCGGCATGCAGCTCACCGGCTACTTCGCTTCCTGATTTCTGACCGAGACCCATCATGTCAATCACTATCAATCAACCACTTCCCACGACTGGCCGCCTGCTGAAGTCGACCCTTGTCGCTGCCGCCATTGCCGGCGCGCTTCTCGTTACGGCCGTTCTGCCGGCGGAGTACGGCATTGATCCCACCGGGATCGGCCGAGCGCTGGGCCTGACTGCCCTGGCAGACGGCGGAAGCACCGCCGCAGACCCGGCTACGCCGACGTCCTCGACAGCATCGGACGCAGCGACCACCTTGGCGGAAAAGGCTGCGGCTGCGTTCGGGGCGAACAAGGGGCAATCGCTTGATCCAGCCGCGGTATCGCTCACCAACGGTGAGCTTCGCCAGGACGCGATGACGATCACGCTGGAGCCGGGGAAAGGCAAAGAGGTCAAATCCCACATGGCTGCTGGCGCGGGAATTCTGTTCAGCTGGAAGGCGACCGGTGATGTAGCAGTCGATATGCATGGTGAGCGGCCCGACGTGAAGGGTGCATGGACCAGCTACGCCGTCGAAGCTGCGCAGCGGGAGGCGCACGGCACCTTCGTCGCGCCATTTGAAGGAACTCATGGGTGGTACTGGCAGAACCGAAGCGACACGCCGGTGACCGTGAGCATCGAACTTGTGGGCTACCAAGCCGACATCTATCAGCCGTAACACCCGGCACTTCGCCGACCCAACCCGAGGAGAAACAACATGAAAACTCATAGCGCAGTAATTGCCGGCCTGCTTTTCAGCATGTCCCTTTTCACCACGGCATCCGCTCATGATCCTGCCCTCCATGCCGATCCGGCTCCCCCGGCTGCTCCCAAGGCCAAGCCGACGACTTGCGAACAGCTTGCCGACCGTTCGAAGTACAAGGTGGACCTCAAGGATGCCCAGACCAAGGCGCTGAAGGAACGTTGCGACGCACAGGCAGCTCCGAAGAAGAAGTAAATCCACTCGGATTTAGCCAACGACCCTGCCATTCCGGCGGGGTCGTCACCTCGACCCGAACAGTGGTGGGCGTACACTCCGCCTGTCTGCCGCCTCTGCCCTGAATCCGGGCAAAAGGGCGCACACGGGTTGGTGCCGTCAGAACGTTGCTACCAGGACAATCCCATGCTCGAAGTACTGAGTCACCCGGCGTTTCGGCGCCTGTTTGGTGCCCAGATAGTCGCCCTGGTCGGAACCGGCTTGGCGACTGTCGCCCTTGCCCTCCTGGCCTACGACCTCGCTGGCAGCCAGGCCGGAGCGGTGTTGGGCACCGCGCTGGCGATCAAGATGGTCGTGTACGTGACCTTGGCGCCCGTTTCAGGAGCGTTGGTCCCTGCACGGCTGCGCAAGCGGGTGCTGATCGCACTCGATCTGGTTCGTGCGGTTGTGGCGGTCTGCCTGCCCTTCGTCACCGAGATCTGGCAGGTGTATGTCCTCATCGCTGTGCTGCAGTCGGCATCGGCATGTTTCACGCCGCTGTTTCAATCCACCATCCCCGAAATTCTTCAAGAAGAGCGTGATTACACCCGTGCGCTCTCACTTTCCCGATTGGCATATGACCTTGAAAGCCTGCTGAGCCCGGCGCTTGCTGCCGCACTGCTGACGATCATTAGCTTCCACGGGCTGTTCGCTGGTACCTCGGTAGGTTTCATCCTCTCGGCGCTGCTCGTCGCGTCCACCACCTTCCCGGCCCTCGCTGCGGTCTCTTCCAAGGACGGTCCCTATGCCCGAGCCATCCGTGGAATGCGAATCTACCTCCGCACACCGCGATTGCAGGGCCTGCTCGCGTTGAACCTCTGCGCCGCAGCCGGCGGCGCGATGGTGTTCGTCAATACGGTGGTTATGGTCCGCACCGTTCTGGGCGGGGCGGAGGAGCAGGTTGCATGGGCGCTGGCGGCCTTCGGAGGCGGGTCCATGCTGGTCGCACTTCTTCTTCCGAAGGTTCTCGACCGCATTTCGGACCGGACAGTAATGTTGGCTGCAGGACTGTTCATGTCAGTTGTCCTGGTTACCTTCCTTGGCGTCTGGTTTGCCCTGAAGGGACATCCCGGGTGGACGGCGGTCATTCCGGCCTGGACGCTGCTGGGCATGGCGTATGCCGGCTTGGTTACCCCCGGCGGGCGGCTGCTGCGGCGTTCGGCTGAGTCCGCCGATCTACCATTCCTCTTCGCTGCCCAATTTTCCCTATCGCATGTTTGCTGGTTGATCGCCTATCCACTCGCCGGGTGGGTTGGTGCGCGCTACGGCTTGCATGTTGCCTTGGCCGCCTTGGGGATTCTGGCCACACTCGGTTTGGTCGCCGCGTGGCGCAGATGGCCGGCGCACGATCCAGAGGAGATAGCGCATAAGCACGAACATCTTGCTGAGGACGACCCGCACCTCTTGGCACACCGAGACGTGGATGGCACGCACCGTCACCGGTTTGTCATCGATCAACTTCACACACGCTGGCCAGGCTGACCAAGGCGCCAGGCGGGCGGCGAGCACGGAGCTACCTACTTGCGAGTTTGGTCGCAGACGTACAAGTCCATATCGACGTCATATCGACACGCGCGCCCACATTCGTAAGATCCCACTTCCTGCGCCCCTGGCAGTGGAGGGCTATTTCTCAGGGCGGCTATTGCAGCCGCCTGGCAATGCTCGAAGGTGTCGTAATCGCCATAAACAGCGTGACGGACTTCCTGAGTGGACGCGCCGGGCGGATAGACAAAGGCAGTCCAGCGCCCCTGGGACCCGCCGCAAGAAACCGCGACTATGGCGACGCCGACGGTTAAGGTTGTCCGACCGATGTCCATGGCCGAATCCTAGCACCGCCGCGCGCCGGGCGGACACCAGCTCAAGCCTATTCAGCTTCGCGAACCAATTTCCTTCGCTCAGGGAAGTCCGCTGTTGGCGATGAACGGACCTCCGTCGCCTGCAAGCGGGCAGGTGACCACGGAAGAAGCGACCTGGAACCGCTCTCTCAGTGTTGCCGCGTTACAGGTTAGGGAAGTTCGCGAAGCAGCTCGGCGTGGCGCCAAGTTCCACCAATGAGCCAATGACTGGCAGAACGCTTTAGGGCTAGGATTGCCTCAGGGGCGTAGTAGGAGTTGGTGTCAGTCTGCGTCCTACACGGACCGTTGACCAAGCCTCTTACAGGACGCCCCATGCCTCGAATTCGCCATTTGGCCATTCGGAACTTTCGATCCATCAAGGCGCTCGACTGGTCGCCCGCCCCGGGCATCAACTGTTTGATCGGTCCTGGCGATAGTGGCAAGTCCACCATCCTCGATGCCATCGACCTGTGCTTGGGTGCTCGACGAAGCATTTCCTTCGGCGACATGGACTTTTTTGACCTCGATGTCTCAGAGCCCATTCGTATTGCCGTGACATTCGGGGAACTGCCGGCATCGCTGATGGACATTGATGTCTATGGCGACTTCTTGCGAGGATTCGATTCGGTATTTGACACCCTAGAAGACGAACCCGCCGCGGGGTTGGAGACAGTGCTTACGCTGCTGCTTCAAGTCGGGGCGGACCTTGAGCCCAGCTGGACGCTGATCTCCGATAGGTCGCTTCAACAAGGCTTGGAACGAAGCCTGCCTTGGAAAGAACGCATCGTGTTAGCTCCGGCACGCATCGGCAGCTTTACAAGCTCCAACTTATCTTGGAGCCGCGGGTCGGTGCTCAACCGGCTAACAGACGAGCGCGCAGAATTGGGAGCCCAGCTCGCTCTAGCAGCGCGTCAGGCGCGCGCCAACTTTGGCGCTCAAGCATCGCCCCACCTGAGTCAGACACTCGGAATCGTCCGGACAACTGCCCAGAGCCTTGGAGTTGACGTCGGATCGATGCCGCAGGCCTTACTCGACTCGCACTCCGTCTCCATCGGCGAAGGCGCCATCGCGCTTCACAGCGAGGCAGGCATCCCCCTTCGGTCCCTTGGTACGGGTTCTTCTCGACTCTTGGTGACGGGACTTCAACGGGCCGCGGCGGAGTCAGCGCCGATTGCCTTGGTGGATGAGGTGGAATATGGGTTAGAGCCCCATCGGCTCATGCGGCTGCTGGATTCCTTGGGAGCCAAGGAGACGCCGCCGCCTCTCCAAGCGTTTCTCACAACACACTCCCCTGTGGCACTTCGTGAGCTTTCAGGTGAGCAGCTGCTTGTAGTTCGGCCACGACCGGCTGGCCATGTCGTCATTTCCGCTGGCTCGACCGACGAGATTCAAAGCACGCTGCGCACTGACCCGGAGGCCTTTCTGGCGAAGTCTGTGATTGTGTGCGAGGGAGCAAGCGAGGTAGGGTTTGTGCGTGGCCTCGATCTATGGGGGGTAGCCAGCAAAGAATCCTCTTTCTTGGCTTTAGGTGGTGCATACGTCAATGCAGGCGGAGGCACTCCGGACAACGCTTTTGCCCGAGCGACTGCGCTTATGGATCTGGGTTACCGAGTCCTCGTCTTCATAGACGCTGACAAACCTGCCGCTCCAGGTGTTGCAGAAGCATATCTTCAATCAGGCGGCAGCCTCGTGACTTGGCGGGCAGGAATGACGTTGGAGGACGAGCTGTTCCTCTGCCTTCCTGACACATCGATTGATGCCCTGCTCCTGAAGGCTAAAGAGCGTGTTGGCGAAGATCTTATGAACCAACAGCTGGTTGCCAAATCGAACGGTCTAACAACTTTGGCGTCCATCGAAGCGCTGAGGCCGAATTCACCCTATCCGCCTGATATTCGCGTACTGCTTGGCGAAGTCTCCCGTATCAAAAAGAATAGCTGGTTCAAGTCGCTTACGACTTACCAGTCAATCGTCCTGGATATCGTCTCTCGGGGCTACGCAAACGCGGACGCTAGCTTCAAGGCAGTAGTAGACCAACTCTGGGCCTTTACCCGTGCTGCCTGAAATCGATCTGCTAGCTATCCAACGCGGATCGATCACCGCCCCAGCAGGATGCGGCAAAACCCAGCTGATTGCCGAGGCGCTGGCATCCCACTCTGGGAACAGACCGATCCTTGTTCTGACTCACACAAATGCTGGCGTCACCGCGTTGAGGACACGCTTGAAACGCGCGGGGGTGCCCAGCTCTGCCTATCGGCTGTCGACGATTGATGGATTCGCTATGCGTCTCATCGCCAAGTTCCCGGCGCGCAGTGGCCATCATCCCCAACTCTTGGAGCTCAACAACGCGGGTAGCGACTACCCCGCGATCCGTGAATCATTCCGGCAACTCTTGGACTCGGGGCATATCGCTGCACCCATCGCAGCCACTTACGCCCGGCTTTTGGTTGACGAGTATCAGGATTGCAGCACCGTTCAGCACTCCATCGTGTCCACCCTCGCTGCGCTTTTGCCCACGTGCGTCCTCGGTGACCCTCTGCAGGCCATCTTCGGATTTGGCGGAAATCGGCTGGTTCACTGGGAACAAGACGTTCAATCGTCCTTCCCAGCAGCGGGTAGCCTTCGAACCCCTTGGCGCTGGCAAATTGCAGGTAATGAAGAGCTGGGCCAGTGGCTGCTATCCCAAAGGCATGCTCTTACGGCCGGCTTACCCATTGATCTAACTACGGCTCCGTCATCCGTTCGTTGGATCCAGCTGGTTGCCGGTAGTGAAGTGCAGCAAAGATTGACTGCGGCACGGACCAATGCGCCTGGTAGCCAAGGAACGGTTCTGGTAATTGGCGAGTCCATGAATGTTCAAGGCCGCCACCAACTCACCAGCCAAACGCCTGGGGCAATGGCGGTAGAAGCCGTGGACATGCGAGACCTCGTCAACTTCGCCAGGCAATTCAATCTTCAGGCTCCTAGTGCGCTGCAAGACTTGGCCACCTTCTCCGCTCTCATGATGACGGGCGTCGGCACGGCGAATCTAGTGACGCGTGTCGGTACCATTCGTAGAGGGAGAGCCAGGACACCTCCAACTCCTGTAGAAGCTGAGGCAGTCGCCTTTGAGTCCGAGCGGACCATGACGCGCGCCTTGCGGCTGGTGGACGCTTTGGCCGAACAGACAGGCACTCGGGTCTATCGGCCCGAGATTCTGCACTGCTGTCGATCAGCCATGCGAAGCGTTATCAACGGAGAGCAAGATCTATTAGGAGCCGCACTTCATGCCCGCGAGCGAAATCGTCACCTCAGCCGCCCCATTGCGCGCAGAGCAGTCGGCAGCACTCTCCTTCTGAAAGGTCTCGAGGCAGACATTGCCGTGGTCCTCTATCCGGAGAGCATGAGCGTGCAGAACCTCTATGTAGCCCTCACGCGTGGTGCGAAAGGGCTGGTGATCTGCTCCAGTACCCCAACGCTGACCCCGACCCCATAGCCTCAACCTAACCATTCTGCGCCCTATCAGGCACGAAGCTTTGCGGCGCTTCATCATTGCAATGGTCACAATGGACCTTGTCCCAAAGTCGTTGCTGAACATCTGGGTCTGAAGAACGTGGGTCTCGCCGGGCAGCGACTGCATCAGGATTGATTTCAAGGTTCTCCTTGTCCCACCTAGATGATTGGGCGGCGAAGGTGGCGTAGGCTATCTGCTTACCAATGATGCGTCAGCGGACAGCAGAATGAGCAGACCCAACTCAGTAGAGGATAAGGCATTGGCCGCTCTTGACCGCCTGGTGAAGCGACGCCCGACCAATGAACTGCTGAAGGCAAAGATGGCCGCAGGTCATCGGATCATCACGCCTACCGCGGTCGCGGCAGAGGCAGGAGTAAATAGAGGGAGCTTTGGATCAAGGCACGCTCGACTTGGGCACGTCTGGCTTAGAATTCAGGAGCTGGCTGAGGAGGAGAGGCGAGGCTCAGTAGCTGAAGAGCTCGCCAGGGTTAAGGCTGAGAACGCAAGGTTGAAGGCTCTGCTTTACAAGACCAACATCCACAACGCATCTCTCCAACTCGCAGTGTCCCGGCTTCAGAAGCAGAGTACCAAGAGAGACGATGGAGCAAATGTCGTCAACTTTCGCCGGAACGATCGGAAGCGTCCCCGGTAGCGTTGGATATCATCCTCAGCACTGCTCGACTCTGAACAACACGGCTCATAGCAATCTTGGAATACTGATCCCTAGAGTTGGTCCGCTCCATCTGGACAATGGCCTGATTTTTCAGGAGGCGATCCTCCCAAAAGTCCTTATGCTCTGGCAGGATGATGCAGCACTTGCACCCCGCGCACAGGCCGGGCGACCGTAGGCCGAAGTTCGGCGAGGCGCGGACAGTGAGGAGGCTTGCTTGTGGGTTGCAGCTGGAACGGTCAGGCAACATATCAATCAGGCAACTTGCGTAGGTCCCTGTCCATATCCGCAGGTCGGTGAGTTTCACGTATGCCACGGCCTTATCGATCGGCGTCTCTCCGTCCATCTTGGACAGTGCCTCGGTCATTGATTCGGCATGCTGCATGAGAAGACGCTGCGCCGGTCCACCTCCGATCGGCCTGCCGAGGGTGATTTGAACTAGGAACCGAGAGGTCTCCATGACTCTCTCTCCTTCCAAGTTCTCGAGCAGAGCCGCATCGTTTCCAATGTACCCTTGATCCGTGATCTGCTCGCTCATGTGACGGAAGTGCGTCCGTAGCGCTGGCATTAGTTCCGGCTTGGATCGGAACACATAGTGCGCAAAGGTGATCCTCCATCGCTGCGGGCGTAGGTACCTCACCTCGTAAACAGCTTGCGTCGTTTCGATGCCACGCTTCTTCGTGAGGGCTTCGACGGCAAACTCACGTTGCAGCAGAGAATTTCTGGATGCTGTCATTCGGCCGATTCCATCGGGACCCGATGGAAGGGACTTGGCGTGGGAGAAGCTGAGCATCAGTGACTTAGTGCCCGATAGTGCTCGCCAAGGCTCCATTAGCCGCACCAGCACCTCGACGGATTTCAGCACGATCGGCAGGTGATTCGTGCCCAACGGGCGCAGTCCGGCAGTCCACTCATGGCGAGTCGCTTCCCTTTTGGCGGAAATGCCACAGATGGAGAACACCTCCATTAGTCCGTCTAGCGACGTCACTGACTTGACCACACCGTGCTGTAGCGTCGGATCGTGGTCCAGGGAGAGGCCAATCAGCTCATGAGCTCGAATCCCGGTGCATCCCTGCAGCAAGACACTGCATGCGCTTTGAGTCATTAGTATTAGGCGTCTCAGGCCCTGAGTTCCGCTAATCTCGCGCTCGTCACCAGCGTCATCAATCCGATCTATGGTGGCCAATGGCTCATGCCAGGGTGTCAGTGTCCCTGGGATCGGGCTCATCTGGAACTCCTCGATGTGCCGTTTGATCTGACGAAAGCAGGCGATTCGTCTCGGTCCCGTAGCACTTCTTGCGTCGATCAGCATCGGGATGACCTCAGCCTGAAGTCTGATCACATCCTCCGAGCCGTACTCAATCCATTCACATGCGTAGGAAAGAATCGGTACCGAGATCTCGTCCGGGACAGGCATCAATCCACCCGTTCGAGCAAGCCCGAGCGGCTCTGTCACGACGTCGTAGGTCTTTCTTCCGTCAAACGGCGCTTCGCACGGTGCTTGTCCGCCTCTGGCGCGCAAGCTGTCCGCGATTTCGTAGATCTGTGTAAGTGGATGGATGAGTTTGTAGGCGGTCGCATGCGTCCACGCCCTGTCTCGACCGGCATCACTTCGGGCCGTCATGTACTGCTCTTCGAGACCTTCGACGTAGTCCCAGCTCATCGCCGTGGTGATATCGAAGAGGGAGTGGATCTCCCGCTCTCCCATGAACTTCACCAGCTCCCTCATGCCCATGTAAGTGCCAGGGATAGACCCAACCGTCATACGTACGGTGTCCTCAATGATGGCGGTCTTGAGGTAGCACTTCAGCTCAGAGAGCAGTCCTCTGTGCTTGTAGTCCGTGAGCAACTCTCCGCGTGCCACAGGGATTGCCCAGTCAACTGTGACAAACTCCTTCTGTTGGCCGACCGTGGTCTGGGCAAAGGTCCAGACATCACTGTCATAGTCAACTTGGAAGGAAGGATGCAGGGTCGCTGCCTGCGCTGTTTCGACCTTTCTTGCTGCGGGCATAGCCATATCTCTAGAATTGATTCGCTAGTGGCGGTACAGCCGGACTATTCAAGTCCAGGCAGGGGCGTCAGCATGATCATCATCGCTGATTGTCGATTCGCAGTTGTGCTCACTGCTGGGATCCATGAATCGCGGAGAGCGAGATAGGCATTCTCGAACTTTCGCCTCCAGATCTCGCTGCCGAGCTCTGCCCTGGCTTCTTCGTATAGCTCCTGCAGTTGAAGAAAGCGCGCGAGCGCGTAGGCTTCGTTTGGATCAGCTGCGGCGAGCGGGCATGCAGGACAGGAACCATAGCTGGTGCAGAGCTTTCCATGGCGCTGCCCTGGTTGAGGACTTTGGAATGGATCTGCACAGCAGAAGCCCTGCGTGGCTGCCGTTTGCTCACGATCACTTCGGGCGGAGCGTGTGTCGATCTTTCCATTTGAAGTCACCCAGCGCTCCTGTGCGGTCATGGCTCCTGCCAGCTGTTCCTTTTGCCGATGCTGCATCGTGGTTGTCTGGTAACTGTCTTGACCAGTTGACAGTAGCCGATGGCCTAGCATTGCTCGGAGCTCGAAGGCGTCGCCGTCGGTCAGCCCATCAACCGCTTCGGAGAACGCAAGCCTGTTTGCTTGAGAGCCAGAGTACTTAAGCCCCCTTCGTTTGCAGAACAACGTGATGTAACCGGTCACCCGCGTGGTCACGTCGTCGGTTCTGGCTGAGTAGGAGTCGATGTGCATTCCTCGGCGCTTGTGCCGCCCGCCTTCGGAAACTGCGTGGAGGAAGAAGTCATTGGCAAGCTCACCAGCAGCGTAGTCTCTGATTCGTTTGGTCCAAGCAATAACGAAACTGATCAATCTTTCAGGCGCTAGCGGGTGATCGCTAGCGGGGAAGGCTGCTCGCTGTGTCGCGCCCTGAGCGGAACTTCCAGCCCTGCGCTTGGAGGACTTGATCACCGTTCGCTTTTGTCCAAGCGGGTAGTGCTCCGATATGCCATTCAGGGTGAGTGTTCTAAGTGGCTGCTCGTTGAAGCCCGAGTGCATGGCTAGTACGAGAAAGAATGGGATCAGATCGCCGCCGATCGGGTGCGCTAGTCTCCTCAGACGGAAGTACTCGCTTTCGCTGATCTTTCCTACGCCTGGGAGCTTGTGAACCGCGCCTTGGCGAGGAAGATGACCGTCAAAGTTTGCCAATATTTGAGCAATTGCCTCTGCCGGATCGCTTAGCGATACAGCGTCGCCCTTTTTCTTCTGAGCGAGGGCACTGTGAACCCTATCTAGAAGCGGCCACACTTCGTCCATTGTCGATATGCATTCTTCGACCGCCGCCTTCATGACGTTGGCCCAAGCCGCACGGTCCAGCTCTTTCGGCTTGCTCTTCCGTGGCAGTCCTGCGAACGGCTTTGGCGGAATACGGATCACCTTCCACCGTGGATCCATCTCGTGCAGCGCAAGAACGACCTTCTTGAAGGTCCCGTAATAGTGGCGCTGGGTCTCCACCGAGAGAACTGTCGGGTGCGTGGTATCCCTACCTTTCAGATACGTTAGAAAGGACTCGCCGAGATCCATTGGAGTGTCGTCTGGGCCGCTTATCTTTACCCCTTTTACGGTTAGGTACTGCACCAGGCCACTCACGATGTTGTTAGCTGAAGAGGATCTAGTCGTCTCCCTGCTGTTCTTGTTAGCTCGGCAGAACGCCTCGGCGAAGAGCGGTGCCGCTGCACCTATGCCCTTCCACCGGCTGAGATTAACGATGTTGTCGCGCAGGTCTCCGGCGCGCCTGAACGCGACTTCTAGGCGACCAGCGCTCTCGCGGACATCCCATTTCTTTGTGTTGCCTACCTTTTCCTCAACTACTACGGCGTGCCGCAGCTGGGCGGATCTTCTTCCTGCCACGTAACGCTCCAATCCGTGTTCAATCTGATTTGATAAGGTGAGTCGGTCACATGCGAGGAGTAGTGCGTATGCTGGCCGTGGAGCCGTGTGAGCTCCAACTCGTCAGGCCTCGACGCCGATTCGCATAAAGGGTTGACCTTCAAGGTGCAGTCTGATCGATTCCCTGGTTTCGCTCTCGAATGCGTTCGCGCTTCGCAGGTAGATGGACTCAGTCGTATCCCTGAGACTGTGTCCCAGTACCGACTGAACATACTTGATCGCATCCATGTCACCGTTTGCGCGCTTCTCCATGTACGTGTACAAGGCGAAGGTGTGTCGAAGGGCGTGAATGGTTATTCGCTCGCGCTGCGTGGATTCGTAGCGAGCCAGGTCACGCTCTTTGGAGAGCCGTTTGAGCAGCCTGTCCTTGGCCTGGGCGAAATGCCGGTCGAAGATCTGCGGGGTTATCGGATTGCCCGCATGCTTGCGGTTGTTTGCGTCGAGGACGAATAGGACGCCGTGATCCTCGAGCTTGTGGTATCCCAGTCGGAGGTCAACGAGGCGCTGCCGAACACCTTTGGCATAGCGCTTCAACGCGTTGAGTAGCCAGACTGGAACGGGAACATTGCGCTTCTTGTTACCTTTCCCGAGCACGGGGATGGCGACTGCAGTGAGAGGATCGCGCCCTTCCGTACGGGCCTGAAGGATGGTTTTCGCTTTGAGATCGCACACTTCCGCCCGCCTCAGTCCTGCTTGATAGCAAAGCTCAGCCATCAATCGCTGCGCCGTGGTTGCGTATGCCAGTTCAACCAGACCGTTTCGCTCGAGCACAGGGTTTGGACCTAGTTCGTCAAGAATACCGACGACGGTCTCGGGATGGAGCGCAGTGATGAGTTCGTCAGCGTCGTTCAGCCCGGGAAGGTCGACGCCAACGTCGAGAACTTGAACAGTTCCTCGCTTCGTCTGCTTGCTCAGCAGCGCTGGTGCCTTCCTCAGGTATCCCCGTTTCACGCAGAATGCGATTAGCTTGGTCACGGTCGACCATCTTCGATGAATAGTCGCGGCGGCGAGCTTATCCAAGGTCACCGCAGAGTCCAGGTCAGTCAAGGTGTCCGCATAGGATCTGAGGAGATCCTCATCTACGTCGGAAACGAGCTTTTTTCTTGCGTCAAGAAAGTGATGGAAGTCGGTGAGGTCAGCCGCGATAGCTGCGGTTGTGTTCTTGCTGCAGGCAAGCTTTGGCTTTGGACCGATCGTTAGATGGGCATCTGCAAAGAATTCAAAAGCGGGCTGAACGATCGTTCCATCAGACCTGCTGACCAAAAAGCAGAAGCCTTCGGGTAAGGGTACGCCTTGCGCACACTTGATTCCTGTCGCTTCCGAAGCGATTGCACGTGCGGTGCATATTTCGACGTCATAGACCATGGCGCCGAAAGCTATCAGGTATACGGAAAGTTTTTTTTGCTGTGAGCCTTACGGTACGTTAACAACTGAAATGAGAATCATGCCTACTTTTTACTTCCATTGATTCATATATTTACGCGTGATCGTGACCCTACTGGTACGCTCGGTGTGAAGGAAGACCTGCTCGCTGGTACGGGGGAAGTGCGCAACAGAGAGGTGGGTTCGTTCGTCGCGCAGGCTAGATTTGCTCCTTCAGTACCAATGTTGGTGTCCGCTTGGCGCGGCAATCGGTAGCGCGCGGTCAATGGCTACCCAAGGCTGGCAGTGAGTTGACATCATCAATCGGGAGACGCCGCGGTTGCTACTGCGCGTTCTTTAGGGAAGCGTGTTGGCTGGGCAGTGGGTACGCCTGGAGCTACCGATTCAATTGCTGCCGGCAAAGGTAAGGTTGCCGCAACGCCACTGCACCACTTTTGATTGCTGGCAACCTTTGGTTGGCCGTCTCCGGGTTCTCCGGAGCGACGCTATCAAAGAGTTTCTCGAGTGCTGCCCGCGTGCTGATCCCTAACTGTGCCGAATGTGCGAGAGGACGGCCGCTGCATACGCGCTCTTTCAACGAGCCATCGAGACAACGCGCTGCTCAGCCATGATCGGCGATCATGTGGCCAAGGTCGGATGCACTCTGCAGTTCAATGATGCGATCGGTCAGGCGTTCAGCTGCGATCTGCAACCCGTCATCGTCTGACGAGTACGGGGAGCCGAACAGCGGGATCTCGACCCACAGTCTCTCCTGCCCATCATGCACATAGGGGCCATGGTCATCCAAGAGAAGGGCTTCACCCACGTGGGGGGAGACATAGGAAAGATCCTTTGTCCTTCCAGACCAGTGGATGTATCGAAGCTCGACAAACCATGCCGGAACACTGCCTTCCCTAGCCAGGAGTCCGGCAATTCTTCTTGCAAGTGCCTCGGGAACCGTAGTGAACAGTACAAGTTCCTCGAACTGCGATCGGACATCCTCTAGGAACCGGTGAAGCCCAGGGCGAGGAATCTGACTGACTGCGTTGGAGATGAGCGTGCCTTCGAGGTCCAGTGCCAGGATGGTTGGCTTCATTGGGAGTTCCTGTCTAAGCTTCTAAGCCTGAGTAAACGCATCGGTAGGTAGCTATCCATGGCGTGGGTCACAGGGTACCGGTTCGGGCTACGCCCCTCTGAAACTTTGCCCAACCACTTCACTTCCGTTGGATTGCTTCTGAGACCTCTACGGCCCAACGCGAGGTGTGGATGATCCTGGTCTCCTGCAGCTGCTCTTGAAGGATCTGGCGTTTGGTGAGCTGAGACACCGCCTCCCACTCGTTCCTGAAGATGTAAGTGGCATTGCCTGACTCGGGACTCTCGAACACGTATCGATTCCTTCCCGTGAACCCAAAAACGATGTACTCACTGAAACCGCCTAATCCGACTGCCATGAAGTCGGGCTCGTGACGAGTGATGGTCCGGATGCGCTGCTTAGCGACTGCGCGGTCGCTGTCGGTCAACTGCTTCAGATAACTATCCAATACCTGCATCGCTCTATCGAACGGGAACTTCCCCGGAGGGAGAATGCGCCAGTTGATCTTCTCGACCCTGACCGGCACCGCGAGGTCCGGGTCAACGATTTCGAAGTGTTGGAAGCATTCCAGGTAGATGTTGAGGAGGTTTGCAATGCTCTCTTCTGGCTCCGTCCGGTCAATGATCCTAGTAGCCATTGCGATACCACTGTCTGTATCTACAGCAGTGAGGAATTCACCAGGTGGTGCAACGTATTCCCTGGGATAGGTCTCATAGGATCTTGTCTGAGTACCGTGGTGAGTGTGTCCGTGCCAGTCCTTCCACGAGGTATTGATTGATCGAGACTTGGTGACCATCGGAAGGTCCTTTCGGATGATCTCTTTGCCTCGGGCATTGAATAACGTCGCGGGTCCTTCGGCGCTTGGCACAATGGAAGCGCCTGCGAGCGGAAGGTCGTCGAATCCCAGCATCGCCGCTTGGTGTTCTGTGAGTGGGCCGCTAAGAATGCGAAACTGTGGCAGCCGCTCAATCGTGCTTCGGTAGACTGATAAACCTCTCACTTGCTTGGGCATACGCTGGTCCTTTTCATGAGGAAGCGGGATAACCAAATATGTTTGGAAAGCCGTCTAAGCTTGCTGCGGAGGAGATGCTATTTCCTTTTCGGGGAGATGGTATCAGTACTCAGAAACCTAGGACGCTCTGTCCCTGTAGGCGCCGCTCGGACTGCATCCATAGCTTTGTACTGATGCTAGCCTCGTTTTCCGTTCGGCTAGAAAAGTTGCCCCTGTGGCGACTTGTCTTGGGGAGGTTGAAAAAGATGAGTGGCCAGCGCTGGCAGCCTAGTGAAACCGAGTTCACGATGCTTCTTTTCAAAGCGCTTCCGGATCAAGTCCGCTACAGGGCCAGTTCCGGACATCCTGGTGCCAAAGCTGGCGTCATACTCCTTTCCACCATGCATCTGTCGCATCAAGCTAAGCACGTGCGCAGCGCGGTCCGGATAGTGCAGCTCGAGCCATTCTCTCCAAATGTCCTTAATCTCGTTGGGTAGCCTGAGAAGCACGTAGCCTGCTGCCCGAGCGCCGTGTTCGTGAGCAGCCTCAAGGATGGCTTCTAGGTCATGGTCGGTGATCATGGGAATGACCGGCGCGATCAAAACCCCTACCGGTACTCCTGCCTCGTGCAGCTGATTCATTGCTCGCAGCCTTGCGTGGGGAGCAGCAGCTCGTGGTTCCAGTTTTGCAGATAGCTTCCTGTCGAGCGTGGTGACCGAGAAGTAGACCGTAACCAACCGATCCTTGGCCATCGACGCCAGCAGTTCGACGTCCCTGGTGATCAAGGCACTCTTGGTGACGAAGCTCACCGGATGCTTGGCATCAGCAAGCACCTCAAGGCATTGGCGTGTAATTTGGTAATTCCTTTCAATCGGCTGATAGCCGTCTGTGTTTATCCCCAACGCAATCGGGGTGCACTTGTAGTTCGACTTGCTAATTTCTGCTCTGAGGCGCTCCGGGGCATTTGTCTTTGCAAACAGGCGCGTCTCGAAGTCTAAGCCTGGTGAAAGGCTCAAGTAGGAGTGAGAAGGGCGAGCAAAACAGTAAACACAGCCATGCTCGCAGCCGCGGTACGGGTTGACCGACGCGCTAAAGCCAACGTCAGGGGATGAGTTGTGGCTGATCACTGTGCGCGCTCGCTCTTCCTGCACCTGAGTTCTCAGCGGTGGCGCGTCTTCCATCTCCTGGTAGACCGACTCCCAGCCGTCGTCGACTCCCACTGTTGCAGTGGTATCGAAACGGCTTGGGACACGCGATGCGGCCCCTCTGCCTTTGAGGGGAACTTGGGCCTTTCGAGCATCCTGTTCCATGGCGACAACTTGGGAAGGTCGGGCCGTTAGTATTATTGCTAACCACAGGCGCCGCAACACCGTGAAATTCAGCTAGCTGTAGGCCATACGGTCGTTTGGCGAGTAGGTTCTGCCCAGGCTTATCCACAGCTTCGGCTGGCAAGGCCTTTATCAGCTGCGTTGGCCATGGAGCGCTTTGGCTTCCGCCAAGAAGATCTGCATCAATGCCCGCGATCGACGTGTTGCTGCAGGCAGTGGAATGCCCAACTGTGCGCAGAGCGAAGTCGCATATGCCATCTGTGCACCCGTGGGCGGCTTGATGTCCCAATCCGTTAGCTGGGGGATGAGCTTTGAGAGCTCTTCTGCCAGGCGGTACTCAAAGCCTCTTGCTTGCCCTTCCTCTTCTTGCATTCGACGCATCTGCATAGCGACCTGCTCCCTGCCCATGGGAGAAAAGGGAAGCTCAAGAGTGAACTCCAGTTCCGGACATACGAGGTAAAAGTTCATGGGAGATGCAATTAGTACTTATAAGTAGACTACCTTTAGAGGCGTAGTCTTTAAAGTACTGGAACCACAAGCTGCTTCGTATGGTCGAGCATACGAACCAAGCGAAACTTGCAGATGTGATCCGCGCGCATCGCATTGATCTGGGTGTCAGCCAAGAAGCCTTTGCTGACCACATCCAGATGCACCGCGCCTACTACAGCAAGATCGAGCGTGGCGAAAAGAACCTCACTCTCGCTACCTTGGAGCGAGTTGCTAAAGGCATGGGTACCTCGATGTCGGCCCTGCTGCGCGCCGCAGGGCTCTAACACTCTTTGCAGACCACGAAGGTTGGCCAACCTCTCCAGGATGGGCGTGTTTGGCCGGCACTGCGCGGGGGATTGTGCCGATAGCAATGTGTTTACTGATTATTCTCTAACCTGTTGATCTATATGGATTTATCTAGTGAACAATCAGGGGGTATTGATACCATGCTCGCAGCCGCGGTAGGGATTTACCGACTGGCTGAAGCCGACGTCCGGCGAGGTGTTGCGGGTGATGATGCTGCGCGCGGTCTCGGCACGCACCTCGGTGCGCAGGCGCGGGGCAAGGAACTCCTCGCTCTCGTCCACCGCCCAGCCGTCGTCCACCGCCTCGCTGACGGTGCTTTCAAAGCGCCCGGCAAGGTGGGACGTGGAACCTCGGCCCTTGATCGCAATACCCATTGCGGCAGCGTACGTCGTGGCCGTCTCAATGGCTGCGACGGCCGCCTGAAGGGTTCAGGGCGGTGCTGAGCCGAGCATGGGCTCGGCTCTACAGTGGATGCAGAGACCTTGTAGAGCCGAGCCTACGCTCGGCTGCAATGCATCAGAGCAGCGCCAGGTAGCCGCGCACCGTAGCATCCAGCCCGTCATACAGCGCCTCGCCGATCAGCGCGTGGCCGATCGACACCTCCAGCACGTCCGGCACGTGGGCCAGGAAATCGCGCAGGTTGTCCTGCGACAGATCGTGGCCGGCGTTCACGCCCAGGCCGACGGCCTGTGCACGGCGTGCGGCGGTGGCGAACAGCGCCAGCATCGCGTCAGCATCGCCGGCCGCGTGGGCTTCGGCGTAGGGGCCGGTATACAGCTCGATGCGATCGGCCCCGACTTCGGCCGCCTGTTCCAGCAGCGGGTTGCCCGCGTCGACAAACAGGCTGACGCGGCAACCCATGGCTTTCAGTTCGGCAATCAGCGGGCGCAGCCGCTCGGCATCCCGCTCGAAGTCGAAACCGTGGTCGGAGGTGATCTGGCCATCACCATCGGGGACCAGGGTGGCCTGCGCCGGACGGGTCTGTTCGCACAGGGGCAGCAGCCCCGGATAGCCCTCGCGCGGCGGCGCGAACGGGTTGCCTTCGATGTTGAACTCCACGCCACGCGCGCGGGTCAGCGTGGACAGGGCCAGCACGTCCTCGGCGGTGATATGGCGGCGGTCCGGTCGCGGGTGCACGGTGATGCCATGCGCGCCGGCATCCAGGCAGGCCTGGGCGGCACGCACCACGTCCGGTTCGGCACCGCCGCGCGAATTGCGCAGGACGGCGATCTTGTTGACGTTGACGCTGAGCTGGGTCATGGAACGGAACTACTTGGAAAGAGGGGATGGATCGTGATCGTTGTGGTCGTCACCAGGGCGGGCCTGGGCCTGCTCGCGCAGGCGGCGCAGTTCGTCGGCATCGACCAGTGTGGACGGATCGCGCTGCAGATCGCCGAAGCGGGCCACGTAGCGGCCTCGTACCCAGGCCAGCAGGAAGGCGAGGGCGGCCAGCAGGCACAGGGTCATCAGCCCGGCGCTGGGGGTCTTCAGCGCGAAGGCGAAACAGCCCAGCGCCAGCAGCAGGTACAACCAGTACATAGTGGGGCTCCCCGGGTGATGGCCGCAGTGTAGCGCTGCGTCAGAGCAGCGGCGAGGCCAGCCGGGCGAAGGCCTCGGGCAGGCGGTGCAGCCACAACGAGCGGCCGGCCTGGTCGCGCACCCGCGTGGAACGGTCGAATTCGCCCTGCAGCAATTCGGCCAGGGCAGCCACCCGGTCACGGTCACTGATCATCATCGACAGCTCGAAGTTCAGCCGGAAGCTGCGGTGGTCGAAGTTGGCACTGCCAACGATGCAGACGTCGTCATCGGCGATGAAGGCCTTGGTATGCAGCATGCGTGGGCCGTACTCGTAGATCTTCACCCCGGCATGCAGCAGCTCGTCGAAGTAGGAGCGGGCGGCCTGGGTGACGAACCAGGAATCGCTCATCTTCGGCACCAGCAGGCGGACGTCCAGCCCGCCCAGCGCGGCCGAGGTCAGTGCCATCCGCGCCGCTTCGCCCGGCACGAAGTAGGGCGTGACCAGCCAGACACGCTCGTGCGCTTCCTGGATCGCCGCCACATGCAGGCGATGGATCGTTTCCCAGCCCGAGTCCGGGCCGGAGACCAGCACCTGGGCGTTGATGGCACCATCGCCACGCAGCGGCATGTCCGCCGGCCACAGACGGGCGATGTCCATGCGCGAGGGGTCCTGCCCACTGGCGTAGAGCCAGTCCTCGGCAAACACCAGCTGCAGGCTGCGCACCACGTGGCCGCGGATGCGCATGTGCAGGTCGCGGTAGGCATCCGCCCTGCGGCTTTCATCCTCGTCGTCGGTGATGTTGATGCCACCGGTGAAGGCGAGGCGGCCATCGACGATCACCAGCTTGCGGTGGGTACGCAGGTTCAACCACGGGCGCTTGAACGGCTTCAGCAGCTGCCGTGGGTGGAACCAGATCGCTTCGCCACCGGCATCGAGCAGCGGCTGCAGGAAGCGACGGGGCAGGGCCGACGAACCCACCGCGTCGAGCAGCAGGCGCACCTGCACACCCGCGCGGGCGCGCTCGACCAGGGCATCGCGCAGGGCGGTGCCGGCGTGGTCCGGGTTGAAGATGTAGTACTCCAGGTGGACGTGATCGCGGGCCTGCGTGATGGCGTCCAGCAGGGCCGCGTAGGTTGCCGCGCCGTCCACCAGCCAAGTCACTTCAGTGGCGCTGCTCGGCGCGAGCCCGGTCGTGGCCTGCGCGACCTTGGCCAGCTCGGTGCAGTCGGCATCGGGCGGGCAGACGTCGCTGTAGTGCTCCATGCCCGACCGCGCGCGTCCACGGCGCAGGCGCTGCCGCTTCACCTTCTGCGGGCCCAGCAGGTAATAGATGAAGAGACCCAGGTAGGGCAGCAGCGCCAGTGACAGGATCCAGCTCAGTGTGGCCACCGGCTCGCGCTTCTGCAGCATGATCCAGCCCGCCAGCGCGAACAGGTACAGCAGGTAGGCTACCGCCAGGATCGTGCCGAGGTGGGCGATGCCGTCGAGCCAGTGGCGCAGGGAGTCGAAGAGGGCGAGCATCCGCCGATCATAACGGTCCAGGCTGTCAGGCATAAAAAAGACGCCCCTGTTTCCAGGGGCGTCTGCAGTCGCGTCATGACTGTTGTATTGCGGTGTAGCAGTTACTGCTGCACAAAACCGATCTTCTTCATCTGAGCGTTCTTCGCGGCAGCCAGAACCTTGGCCATCACGTCGTACTCGGAATCCGGGCTGGCGTCGATGCGCAGTTCCGGCTGGTTGGTCGGGTCCTTCTGGACCTCGTTCTCCATCCGCTGCTGCAGCTCGCTCGCATTGATCGGGCTGTTGTTCCACGAGACCTGGTTGCTGGCGTCGATCTTGAGTTCGATCGGCGGCGGCGGTTCGACCAGCTGCGGCGGTGGGTTGAGCACGCGCTGCGGCAGGTCCACGGCGATCGGGTACGTCATGATCGGCGCGGTCACGATGAAGATGATCAGCAGAACCAGCATCACGTCCACGAGGGGCGTGACGTTGATGTCTGCCATGGGGCCTTTGCCACCACCACTACTGAATGCCATGGCTTACTGCCCCTTCTCTTTGGTCGCGACGAAGCCGACGTCCAGCATGCCCTGTTCCTGCGCGATCTTGGTCATCTCGTTGATGACACGCATCTTGGTGGTGCGGTCACCACGCAGGTTCAACGGCGGCTGCGGGGTCTGCTGGGCGGCGGTCGCCAAGCGCGACTCGAGAGTCTGCTTGTTGATTTCTTCGTCGTTCCAGTAGATCGAGCCATCTTCCTTGACTGCCAGGGTGATGGGGCCCTTGCGGTCGTTGGTGTCGTCCGGCTTCTGGACCAGGTTGGCCTCCGGCAGATCCACCTTGACCTTGTGGGACATCAGGGGCGCCGTGATGATGAAGATGATCAGCAGCACCAGCATCACGTCCACGAGGGGCGTAACGTTGATGTCGGCCATGGGGCCGCCGCTGTTACCACTACTGAAAGCCATAACGGGCTCCGTCTAGATCGTGTTGACTACGTTCTCGCTGGGTACAGCGCGTCGCAATTAGCGGACGCGCGAACCGGTGGCGAAGAAGTCGTGCAGGTCGTGCGCGAAGGTATCGAACTTGCTGATGGTCGCGCTGTTGATCTTGCTGAAGAAGTTGAAGGCAAACACGGCCGGGATCGCGACGAACAAACCGATCGCGGTCATGATCAGCGCTTCACCCACCGGGCCTGCAACGGCGTCGATCGAAGCGGAGCCGGTGGCACCGATCTTGATCAGCGCGCCGTAGATGCCCCACACGGTACCCAGCAGACCGACGAACGGAGCGGTCGCGCCGACGGTGGCCAGCAGGGTCATGCCCGACTGCAGCTTGTTGCTTTCGCGGGTCACGGCCTGACGCAGGGCGCGGTCGACGAACTCCGAACGGCTCAGGTTCTCACCCACGCCGCCGGTGGCGCCGCCTTCAGCGCGCTGGTGGTGGGCAGCAGCCTGGGCAGCGTCCAGGGCGATCTTGGAGAACGGCTCGGAAGCCGGCTGTTCTTCCATCGCACGGATGGCGTCCTGCGCGTTCGGGGTATCCCAGAACAGGCTGACGACGCGATCAGCGGCGCTCTTCAGGCGGGTGGCGCGGAAGATGTTGATGACGGTCCAGTACCAGGACATGGCCGACATGACGACCAGGGTCAGCAGCACGACCCAGGAAACCGCGAAATCACCCGGCTTGGTGGTCATTTCGTGGATCAGGTGCTCGAAGCCCATCTGCGACAGGGCGTTGGACGGATTGCCCCCGGCAGCAGCGGCGATGAAAATTTCCTGCAGCATGACGCTTACCTTTGTTGTGTGTGGTGATAAAGGGTGTAGCTAAGCTAAACAATCGAACTGGGAGCGGGGGTGGCCAGGCGGCCACCCGGTCGCATCAGTTCAGCGCAAAGTTGACCGGGACGCGAACGCGACCTGCCGCCTTCTTACCGCCAGATTCAGCGGCGTTGAAGCGCCACTTGCGAGCTGCTTCCATCGCAGCACGGTCCAGGTCGCGGTTACGGCTGGACTTTTCCACCGTGACATTGGTGACGTTGCCGCTGGCATCGACATCAATGATCAGGATCACTTCGCCCTGGATACCAGCGCGGAAGGCTGCCGGCGGGTAGCGCGGCGGATTCATGGCCTTCGACGAGATGTCCACGCTGGCCTCGATCGAGGTCGGCGGAGCCGGCGGCGACGGAGGCGACGGCGGGGTGACGATATCGCTTGGGCGCGGTTCCGGCACATCCACGACCGGCGCCTGCGGCGGCGGCGGGACCGGCGACGGCTTCGGCGGCGACAGATTCTTCACCGGCGGCGGCGGAGTATCGGTCGGCGGCGGCGGCGGCGGCGGCGGGGGCGGCGGCGGCGGGGCGTCGACGATCGTCACCATGACGTTGCGCTCCTTCTCAGCCACGGCCTTGGGAGCCACGGCGGGGATCAGGAGCATCATGAACGCGGCCAGATGCAGGGCAATTACAAACGCGATGCCGACGATGCGAGGCCAGCTCAGCCCCTTGTCATCGGGTTGTTCGTACCGGTGAACGACTAGTTGTTCCGTCATGCGCCAAGAGCTCAATAGTGGGGCCGGGATGCCGGGGGCGGAATCCCTGATCAGCGGTGCATGACACCGCAGGAACCTCCAAGCTTATACCAATCCTGAGCGCCTGCGCATCAACTGTGCAGGCATTCAGGCGTTATTCCTACTTACTTCAGGTTGATGATTTTTTTGGCATCAGCCTGGTTCTTCACACCCTTCGCCAGCGCCTGCTGGGCGGCCTGCTTGGCCTCCGGGATGCGACCTTCGGCATGCAGGACGCGTGCCAGGTTCAGGTAGGTCTCACCGTCCTTGGACAGCGGGGCAGCCTTCTGCCACGCATCGATCGCCTGCGGCACCTGGTCCGAGTAGTAGTAGGACTGGGCCAGCGCCAGGTAGACCTGGTAATCCGGCTTCAGGATGCCCTTCTGCAACCCTTCGTTGATGACCGCGATGACGTCCTTTTCCTTGTGTTCGGTGTTGGCATAGATCGAGTACAGCTGCTTGTACTCGCGCTCTTCGGTGAGCTGGCCGCTGCTGCGCAGCTTGTCCATCACCGCGGCCGCCTTCTCCATCTGATCGGCCTGCATGTACATGCTGGCCAGGTTCAGCTGGGCCTTCTTGTCGTTCGGGTTCTTGGCGGCCAGTGCCTCGGCTTCCTTCACCGCTTCACCGGACTGGCCGGCTTCGGAGAGGGCCGCCATCAGCAGCTGGTTCCAGTTGTCCTTCGGTTCGGTGGCGCCGGCGATGGCCTGCTTCAGCACCGGGATCGCTTCCTGGTAGCGCTCCAGCTGGTACAGCGCCTGTCCCTTGGCGATCAGTTCTTCCGGCTTGGTCGACTTGCTCTCGGCGAAGTACTTGTCCAGGGTCGCCAGGCCTTCGGCGGTCTGGTCTTCCTGCAGCTGCAGCTGGCCCAGCATCAGCATCGACTGGAAGTGGCCGTTGTTGTCCAGGCCGTTGAACTGCAGGACCTGCTTCAGGTAGGCAACGGCAGCCGGGGTGTCGTCGGTCTGGTAGGCGGCCTGCGAGGCCAGCTGCGCGGCCAGCGACTTGTCGTACTCGTTCGCGGCGCTGTCAGCCAGGATCGCGTCGGCCTGCGTGCGCGTCTCCGGGAACTTTTCCTTGTTGTAGCTGTCGATCATCTTCTGCAGCTTGCTGCCCAGCTTGGCCGAAGCCTTGACGGTCGGCTCCTCGCGGGTCGCGTTCGGGTACAGCGCTTCGGCCTTGGCCTGCTTGCCGCCGCGGTTGCCACGCTCGGAGGAACGCGAGGACTGCGCGAAGGCATCGGTGACCACGGCGCCGGTCAGGGCGGTCGCGACGAGGACGGAAAGCACAGCTTTGTGGTTACGGAAAATCATCGTTCACCTCGATCGAACCGCCGGTTAGCGGCAAAGTCGGACTGTCAGAAAAATCTGAGCCGCCAAACGTATCAGAAACAGATGGCGTGAGAAATCGTTTTATGTGCTGCAATACAGCATAGAAATGCGCACTCATCCGCACTTTGGCCGCAGCCCGGCCGCCTGCGCCTGCTGATAGACCGGTGTCAAAGCCGGTGCATCGCGTCGCAGTTCCTGGATCCGGTTGGCTGGGTCAGGGTGGGTGGACAGCCATTGTGGGCTGCGACCGCCACTGGCGGCCATCATGTTCTGCCACAGGTCGACCGCCTGCGCCGGGTTGAAGCCGGCCTGGGCCATCAGTCGCTGGCCGATCACGTCGGCCTCGCTTTCCTGGGTGCGTGAACCGGGCAGCAGGAAGGCGGTCTGCGCGCCCATGCCACCGAGCTGGTTGACGGTGCTGGCAGCGCCTTCGCCGTACGCCGCGCCGGCCAGCGCACCGAGCACGGCCAGCCCGGTCTGCGCGCCCATCTGCCGGGTGATGCGCTCCTCGTGGTGGCGGGCGATGACGTGGCCGATTTCATGGCCGATTACGGCAGCCAGCTGATCCTGGTTCTTGGCGACGGTGAAGATGCCGGTGTTCACGCCGACCTTGCCGCCGGGCAGGGCGAAGGCGTTGGGCTCCTTGTCGACGAACACCGCCGTCTCCCACCGTACGCCACGGTATTGAGGCGGCAACTGCGCGACCAGGGCATTGACCACGCACTGCACGTAGCCGTTCTGGCGGCCGTCGGTGCTGATCTTTTCCTTCTGCTTGGTTTCGGCGAACGCCTGTGCGCCGAGCTGATCCAGCTGCGCCTGCGACACCCCGCCCACCATCTGCCGGCGGCCGGTAGGGGAGGTCGTGGTCGCGCAGGCGCTGACCAGGGTGGTGATGACAAAGGCCAGCAGCAGTTGTTTCATGGATCCACCCCCGTGTTCATATGCGCAGTGTGTAGCGTAACGGCTTAATCTTTCGTCAAGCGGACACGGCGTTACGTTGCCCCGAAGAACACAAGTGCGGCAAGCGCCACGCCGTTGTTCAGCGCGTGCGCGGCGATCGCGGCCCAGAGCGTACCGGTGCGCTGGTACAACCAGCAGAACGCGGCACCCATGCCGCCATAGACCAGCCACAGCTGCGCGATCTCGGCCGGGCCGTTGGCGCTGGTGCCAGGGATTTCATGGATGAGGGCGAAAGCAAGGCTGCTCAGTACCACGCCCAGCCACGGGCGCCCGGCTTTCCACAGGCGGCCAAACAGCACGCGGCGGAACAGCAGCTCCTCGTAGGCCGGTGCCAGTACTACCGCGAACAGCACCAGGAACAAGGGGAAGCGCGCGATCGCGCTCTGCATCAGCGCCAGGTTGGTGGGGACCGGCTCGATACCGAACTGCTTGGCCAGGAAGGCGATGCCATTGCTGCCGAGCACGATCAGAGTCGCCACCAGCAGGGTCCAGCCCCAGGTGGAGGGACGGCGCAGCGCCTGGCGCGACGCGTGGCGCTCGGCCGCGTTGGCCGGCCGTCGCCAGAAGTACAGCAGCAGCGCGGCGCCGCCGGTGGCAAACAGCGCCATGAGAATCTGCGCAAGCGCGCCGGGCTGGCCCAGTGACGCCGCTACCGAACTGGCCTCGGGTGCGCCAGCGCCGGCCTGCGCGTTCGCGTAACCGACCACCACGCCACGGTACAGGCCCCACAGCAGGCCGCTGATCAGGCTCAGGCCGAACAGAGTGACGGCGGCGATGCCCAGGTCGATGAAGAACCCCGCCAACGGCGAAACGGCACGCGGCGCGGCAGAAGCCGGCGGAACCGGGGGCGGAGCGGAAACCGGGGCGGATGCGGACATCAGGTACCTGTGTTCAAGAGTCGAAGGCCGGCGCGCCTCCCCGCGCACCGGCCGTGTCCCGATTGTGTCAGATATCCAGGTTTGCGACCTTCAGCGCGTTGTCTTCGATGAAGTCGCGACGCGGTTCGACGACATCGCCCATCAGCGTGCTGAAGATCTGGTCAGCAGCGACAGCGTCTTCGATGCGCACCTGCAGCAGTCGACGGGTTTCCGGATTCACCGTGGTGTCCCACAGCTGCTCCGGATTCATTTCACCCAGGCCCTTGAATCGCTGGATCTGGCGGCCGCGCTTGGCCTCCTCGAGCAGCCAGTTCTGTGCCTTGGCAAAGCTGTCGACTTCGATCGACTTGGCACCGCGGGAAATGGTCGCGCCTTCGCGGACCAGACCGTGCAGCAGCTTCGATGCCTGGTGGATCGCGCGCAGCTCGCCGCTTTCGAAGGCCGACATCGGCAGCACCTGAATGTGCTGTTCGCCCATGTGGCGACGGGTCACCAGCACAGCGGCCGGGCGCTCGTCGTTGGCTTCCTGCAGTTCCAGCGTGAAGCGCGGGCTGCCCAGGCTGCCCTGGTTGAGGCGCTTGGCCAGTGCGTCCAGTCCTTCACCTTCGCCGGCAGCGCGCAGGCTTTCCAGGTCCATCGGTACGAAGTCGACCAGCGCTTCAAGCAGGTTGCGGTCGTAGCGATGTGCGTTGCGCTCGATCGAATCCAGCGCGGCCGCGTAGGTCAGCAGCAGCTTCTCCAGCGCAAGGCCCTCGATGCCGGGCTCGCCGGTGGCCGGCACCAGTGCAGCGTTTTCCACTGCGCTGCTGGCCAGGTAGCTGTCCAGCGCCGGATCATCCTTCAGGTACAGCTCCTGCTTGCCCTGCTTGATCTTGTACAGCGGCGGCAGGCCGATGTAGACGTAACCGCGCTCGATCAGCTCCGGCATCTGACGGTAGAAGAACGTCAGCAGCAGGGTGCGGATGTGGGCGCCGTCGACGTCGGCGTCGGTCATGATGATGATCTTGTGGTACCGCAGCTTGTCCGGGTTGTACTCGTCACGGCCGATGCCGGTGCCCAGCGCGGTGATCAGCGTACCGACCTGGTCGGAGGACAGCATACGGTCGAAACGCGCGCGCTCCACGTTGAGGATCTTGCCGCGCAGCGGCAGCACCGCCTGGTTCTTGCGGTTGCGGCCCTGCTTGGCCGAGCCACCTGCCGAGTCACCCTCGACGATGAACAGTTCGGACAGTGCCGGATCCTTTTCCTGGCAGTCGGCCAGCTTGCCCGGCAGGCCGGCGATATCCAGCGCGCCCTTGCGGCGGGTCAGGTCGCGGGCCTTGCGCGCGGCTTCACGTGCACGAGCGGCATCGACGATCTTGCCGGCGATCGCCTTGGCTTCGTTCGGGTTTTCCTGCAGGAACTCTTCCAGGCGCGCACCGAAGGCATTTTCCACCGCCGGACGCACGTCGGAGCTGACCAGCTTTTCCTTGGTCTGGCTGGAGAAGCTCGGGTCCGGCACCTTCACCGACAGCACCGCGATCATGCCTTCGCGCATGTCGTCGCCGGTCAGGTTGATCTTGGCCTGCTTGGCGATGCCGTTCTGCTCGATGTAGTTGTTGAGCACACGGGTCAACGCACCGCGGAAACCGGCCAGGTGAGTGCCGCCGTCCTTCTGCGGAATGTTGTTGGTGAAGCAGTACATCGTCTCCTGATAGGAGTCGGTCCACTGCAGCGCCACGTCCACCACGATGCCGTTGTGCTCGCCGGTGACCGAGATGACGTTCGGGTGCAGCGGAGTCTTCAGCTGGGCCAGATGCTCCACGAAGCTGCGGATGCCGCCTTCGTAGTGGAAATCATCGCGACGGCCATCACCACGCTCGTCGGCAAGGACGATCTTGACGCCGGAGTTCAGGAACGACAGCTCGCGCAGGCGGCGGGCCAGGATGTCGTAGTGGAACTCCACGTTGTCGTGGAAGGCGACGGTGGACGGCCAGAAACGCACGGTGGTGCCGCGCTTGGTGGTGGCTTCCAGCTTGGCCAGCGCGGTCACGGCTGCGCCGTTGCTGAATTCCTGCTGGTAGTGGGAACCGTTCTGGAACACGTCCACCAGCAGCTTCTGCGACAACGCGTTGACCACGCTGACGCCGACGCCGTGCAGGCCGCCCGAAACCTTGTAGCTGTTGTCGTCGAACTTGCCGCCCGCGTGCAGGACGGTCATGACCACTTCGGCCGCAGACACTTCGCGGCCGAGCTTGGCGCTCATCTGCTCGTGCTTGCCGGTCGGAATGCCGCGGCCGTTGTCGGACACCGAGACCGAGCCGTCGGCGTGGATCGTCACTGCAACATGGTCGGCGTGGCCGGCCAGCGCTTCGTCGATCGAGTTGTCGACGACCTCGAACACCATGTGGTGCAGACCGGTACCGTCATGCACGTCGCCGATGTACATGCCTGGACGCTTGCGGACAGCCTCCAGGCCTTCCAGGGCGGTAATGCTGTTGGCGTCGTAATTGCCGTTGTTTGCCGGGGTGTTCTGTTCGTCGCTCATTGCGCTTGCCGTAGGCTCCGCAGGTCGGCCACCGCTTGGGGCGATGCGCCGAGAATGAAAGGATTCCAACCCGAATTATACCAGCCGGGGTCGAGCGGCCCTGGTGTGCCCACTATGGCACAGCCACGATCTGTGCATGTTCCACGTGGAACCGGGCGATGTGGGTCAGCTCCTGCAGCGCCGCCGGGGTTTCGGTGGCGGTGATGAAGATCTGTGCCGGGCCATTGAGCAGGCGCTCCAATACCCGCGCCTGGTGGGTGCGATCCAGTTCCGAAGCCAGATCATCCAGCGCGATCACCGGCCATTCGCCGCGCTGTTCCGCGTAGTCCTCGGCCTGTGCCAGCAGGCACGCCAATGCCGTCAGCTTGGCCTGGCCGCGGGACAGTGCATCACGCCCCGGAATGCTGTGGAAATCCACACTCCAGTCCGCCCGGTGCGGGCCGACCGAGGTATACCCGGCCTGCCGGTCGCGTTCCCGGGCCAGAAGCAGGGCATCGGCCAAGGGAAGCTCATGCCGCCGCCAACCGGGGCTCAGTTCCAGTCCCTGGATGCCCAGTTGCGGCGCCAGGCTGGCGGCCAAAGCCACCGTGCGCTGCTGCAGACGCTCCAGGTAGTGCTGGCGGCGGCTGGTCAGCGGTTCCCCGGCCTCGGCCAGCTCGTGATCCCAGGTATCGAGCATCCGCGACGGCCCGCCCTGCTTGAGCAGGGCATTGCGCTGCTTCAGCGCCCGGGAGTAGCGGCGCCACAGGGATAGAAAATCCGGTTCCACGTGGAACAAGCCCCAATCGAGGAAGCGGCGGCGGGGTTCGCCACCGCCACTGACCAGTGCATGGCTCCCGGGCTCGAACGTCACCACGGCCAGCGCTGCGCAGAGATTACCCAGCTGCGCGACATCTTCGCCGTCCAATCGCCCCTTCCAGTCCTGGCCACTGTGGCGCAACCCGGCCTTTCGGCGGTGGGGCGGGTGATTGGCACGCTGTTCGTCCCATTCCACGAAGATTTCCAGCGCTTCCTGGCCCTGGCGCACCAGACCGTCGCGCACTCGACCACGGAAGCTGCGCCCATAGGCCATCAGGTGCAGGGCTTCGAGCACGCTGGTCTTGCCGGCACCGTTGTCGCCGGTCAGCAGGTTCAATCCCGGCTGGGGCGACAGGTCCACCGCACTGAAGCGACGCAGTTGATGCAAGGCGAGGCGGCGGATCTGCATGGGGCGCGAAAGACCATCCGCACGAGGCGGTAGAGGGGCAGGGAATCCATCAGCTTACTGCATCGGTCAAGCCGGGCGCGGGGGCAGGCCGGTCGAGCCGAAGGTGCAGCTTCTGCACCCATCGATGGACCCGTTCCACGTGGAATGCGGGTGACGCTCCCGCGCGTGCCGGGCTGGAACGGCCCGAAATTTCTTCAAATCTGCGCGGGGTTCCAGGGTTCAGGCCCTCAGATTTCGCCGATTTCACGAGCACTGAAGGGCCATTGCGGGACACCTCGCGGGTGGTTCCGACGGATGACCCCGCCGATTCCTTCAAATCTGCGATCCGATGCCCTGGAGGGTTCCACAGATTTCAAGAAATTCAGGACGCTCGTTCCACGCTGTCCACAGGAGGTATGTATGACTTATACACAAGGTATGGGCAATCTGTGGATAAAAAAGCTCTTTTGATCCGCGGTGAAAACTATCCACAGGTTCCCCCCCAGCCCGAGGGCCCTCTATACAGGGGGTTTCAGGCTCATAAATATCTTTAAAAACAAATAGATAGTGCATTTTTCCACGAAATCTGGCTCTACCATCACCACCATGCTTTAGATTTATACCCAGATTTAGAAGCTAGGATTGCCCAAAATTGCCTCCGTGCCGGCCTGTGGACAGTGCCGTTCGCAGAAGCGGAGGACCTCCTCCCGCGGAAGATGATCTGCTGCTTCCAGCATTGAAGATCAGGACAGCGAAGTGGGATATGTGAAGCGCTCGCTGCCAGATCCCCAATCGCATGGAGCCCGACGAGCACTGCAAGGCGAATTCCCAGCGTCCTGGATCCCGAGTTGCTTAGAGCAAGCGAGATCGGGTTGGTCTGGGGCGGAGCAGGGCACGTCCGGGATTTCTCCGATCCGTTTCGACAATGCTCCACGTGGAACATAAAAAAACGCCCGGGAGGTCCCGGGCGCTTCTGGGTTCCACGTGAAACAGCGTTTCCGTCAGAGACGCAGCGGCATCACCACGTGGCGCGACTTCTCGCTGCTGGATTCACGCACCAGCGCCGAGGAGTTGGAGTCGCGCAGCTGGATGATCACTTCCTCGTCGCGCAGGGCAGACAGGGCATCCAGCAGGTAGTTCACGTTGAAGCCGATGGCCAGATCGCTGACCGTTGTGTCGGCTTCGATCTCTTCCTGGGCTTCTTCCTGTTCCGGATTGTGCGCGCTGATCTTCAGGTTGCCCGGCGAGACTTCCACGCGAATGCCGCGGTACTTCTCGTTGGACAGGATCGCGGCGCGCTGCAGCGAGGCACGCAGTGCTTCACGATCCACCTTCACTTCGCGGTCGGCACCGATCGGGATCACCGCTTCGTAGTCCGGGAAACGGCCATCGATCAGCTTCGAAGTGAAGGTGACATCGTCGCGCTTGACGCGGACGTGGCTGCGGCCGACTTCCAGCTCGATCTCGCGATCGCCGCTCTCCAGCAGGCGCTGCAGTTCGGTCACGCCCTTGCGCGGCACGATGATCTGGCGCTTGGAACCGCTGGGCTTGGCCAGGTCGGTTTCACAAAGAGCCAGGCGGTGGCCGTCGGTGGCAACGGTACGCAGGGCGTCACCGCGCAGGTCAAACAGCAGACCGTTGAGGTAGTACCGAACGTCCTGCTGGGCCATTGCGAACGCGGTGCGCTCGATCAGCTCCTTGAGGGTCGCTTCGCCGATGGCTACGCGCTCGGTGGCTTCCACTTCGTCAACCGAAGGGAAGTCATTGGAGGGCAGGGTCGCCAGCGTGAAGCGGCTGCGACCAGCCTGCACGGTGATCTTGTCACCGGTCTGCGAGACAGTGATCCGGCTGCCATCGGGCAGGGCGCGGATGATCTCGAACAGCTTGCGGGCGGGAATGGTGGTTTCGCCGTCCTGAGCATCTTCAACCGCGATCCGCGACACCATCTCCACTTCCAGGTCGGTACCGGTCAGCGACAGCTGGCCGTTCTGCACCTGGACCAGGAAATTGGCCAGAACCGGAAGGGTCTGGCGGCGTTCGACCACGTTGACGACCTGTGCCAACGGCTTGAGAAAGGCTTCGCGCTGCAGTGTGAAACGCATGTGGTTCCGTGCCCCTATGCTTTAAAAAATGTGGAATAAATCAAAAGCTTGGTGGTGCTGGTAGAGACAGAATCGCTGGAAAACAACGCTAAGTCTTTGTAAATAAAAGAATTTCAGACCTCGAAACCCTCTGTATTACCGACCCCCAGGGGGTGGGGAAAGCTGTGGATAAATTCGGCGCGATTTCAAACGCCATTTTTATCCACAACGTGTCCCGCGCTTGCTACCGGATTCTGCACCGTTTTGTGCGATGACGCCTCATCGGCATCCGTGCATCATTCGCTCAGCTTCCGGATCAGCTTGTCCCAGTCCTCGCGGAGCTTGCCGTCGGTTTCCATCAGGGTCCGGATCTGACGGCAGGCATGCAGCACCGTGGTGTGATCGCGACCGGCAAAGGCATCGCCGATCTCGGGCAGGCTGTGCTCGGTCAGTTCCTTGGTCAGGGCCATGGCGACCTGGCGCGGACGTGCCAGCGAACGGGTCCGACGCTTCGACAGCAGATCCTTGATCTGCAGGCCGTAGTAGTCGGCAACGGTTTTCTGGATGTTGGGAATGCTGATCGCCTGCTGCTGGGCGCGCAGCAGGTCGCGCAGGGTTTCCTGGGCGAATTCGGTGGTGATCGCGCGGCCGGTGAAATTGGCGCGGGCGGTCAGGGTATTGAGCGCACCTTCGAGGTCGCGCACGTTGGAGCGCATCTTCTTGGCGATCAGGAACGCAACATCATCGGGAATCTCGGCACCGCGTTCGCGTGCCTTGGCCAGCACGATCGCGGCGCGGGTCTCGAAGTCCGGCGGTTCGATCGCGACCGACAGGCCCCAGGCAAGCCGCGACTTCAGGCGCGCTTCCAGGCCTTCGACCTCGCGCGGATAGCGGTCGCAGGTCAGGATGATCTGCTGCTTGCCATCGAACAACGCGTTGAAGGTGTGGAAGAACTCTTCCTGCGTGCGGTCCTTGCCCGCGAAGAACTGGATGTCATCGATCAGCAGCGCGTCCACCTGCTGGAACTGGCGCTTGAACTGATCCATGGTCTTTTCCTGCAGGGCCCGGATCATCGCGCTGAAGAACTGTTCCGAACGCAGGTACAGCACCTTCGCGCCCGGATTGGCCTGGCGCATGGCGTTGCCGGCGGCGAACATCAGGTGGGTCTTGCCCAGGCCGGTGCCTCCGTACAGCAGCAGTGGGTTGTGCGCGCGGTCGCCCGGCTTCTGCGCTGCCTGGAAGGCGGCGGCCAGGCCCAGCTGGTTGCTGCGGCCTTCGACGAAGTTGGCGAACGTGTAGTGATTGTCCAGGTTGCCGGCGAACGGTACCTGCGGTTCACTGGACACATGCGCCGAGGGCGTGGAAACCGGCGCGTTCTGCGCCTCCACGGGACGCGGGCGCGAGCCGATTTCAAGAAAAACGTCGCTGAAACCGGCGAAATGCGCCAGCAGTTCGCGGATCCGGGCCAGGTACAGCTCGCGGACCTGGTCGACGATGAAGGCATTCGGTGCATACAGCACCAGGCTGTCCACGCGCAGATCGGCCTGCAGTGGCTTCAACCAGGTATGAACGTCTTCCGGCGGGAACTCCGCTTCGAGGCGCTCGAGACTACGGGACCAAGCATCCATCAGCAATAATCGTCCGGTGGCCGGGGCATGGACGCGACAAGGCGCCCAAACACAGGCCGGAAAGGGGGGAAATGGATGGCTCAGACTACCACCGAGCGCCCGCCTTCGGAATGCTTGTCCCCTACTTATTCACAAAAACATCCACAGCTATTGCACAGCCCAGTGAATTCGCGTAGCTGCCAGGGGTTGACTTGGGGCGGGGTACCTCTCTAGAATTTCCGGTTCTTTCCGTCCCATTCATACGAGAGGCCCCCAATGGCCACGAAGCGCACCTACCAGCCCAGCAACCTCAAGCGTAAGCGCGACCACGGCTTCCGTGCCCGTATGAAGACCGCTGACGGCCGCAAGATCCTGTCGCGTCGCCGCGCCAAGGGCCGCAAAGTCCTGAGCGCCTGATTGCCATGCCGCACATCGCGGCAGACGCAATCCCTTCGACAGTGAATACTGCAGACCCGCGCAAGCGATTCCCTCGCTCTGCGCGGGTTCGCACGCGTGCCGAATATTCAACGGTCTTCAACGGCGCCCGCCGTGTGTCCGATCCGCTGATGACCCTGCACTGGCTGCCGGCTGACCGGCCGGCCAGGCTGGGTCTGGCGGTTTCCCGCAAGGTTGATCCGAACGCCGTTGGGCGTAACCGGATCAAGCGCGTCCTGCGCGACATCCTGCGTCAGACACGTACCGACATCCAGCCAGGCGACTTTGTCGTCGTGGCTCGAAGTGCTGCGCGTTCCGCCAGCAACGACGAGATCCGCCAGGCCTTCCTGCGCCTGCTGCGTCGCCTGCGTGCATTGCCCACGCCGGGCGTGGACGGCACAATGCCGCCGCCTGATGGCATCGCAACTCCTTCTTTGACCGAGCCGGCATCGCGTCCCGGCCCCGCCGAGCCTGTCCGCTGATGAACCAGACCCGCGTATTCCTCATTTTTGCCTGGCTGATGGTGGCCGTGCTGCTGTGGATGGAGTGGAGCCGTGAAAAGGCTGCTCCGACCCCGGCACCGACGACCACGTCGGCCCCGGCCGCTGCACAGAGCGTTCCGGGCGCAACCCCGGGCGCCATCCCCAGCGCCCAGGTTCCGGGTGCGCCCGGCCAGGCCGCCGTGCAGGCGCAGGCCAGCGCCACCCCGGCCAGCCAGCGCGTGACCGTCACCACCGACGTCCTGCGCCTGGTGCTCGATGGCGGCCGCGTGCTCGACGCCGAGCTGCTGCAGTTCCCGCAGACCAAGGACGAAGGCAGCCCGCCGGTCCGCCTGCTGACCGAAGACCCCGCGCATCCCTACAGCGCGATCAGTGGCTGGGCCAGCGAAGACAAGAACACCCCGGTCCCCGGCGCTGACGGCTTCAAGCTGGTGGGTGACACCAAGGACTTCGTGCTGGCCAAGGGCCAGAACGAGCTGCAGATCCCGTTCGTGTGGACTGCCGACAACGGCGTGACCATCAAGCGCACCCTGACCGTCTCGCGCAACGAGTACGCCGTGCGCTTCAAGGACGAAGTCAGCAACACTGGTGCCGCTCCCTGGAACGGCTACGTCTACCGCACCCTGGACCGCACCCCGACCATCCTGTCGCGGAGCATGACCAATCCGGATTCCTTCAGCTTCAACGGCGCCACCTGGTACGACAACGACAAGAAGTACCAGCGTCGTGCGTTCAAGGACTACCTGGAAGACGGCACGCTGAACCAGAACATCACCGGTGGCTGGCTGGCGATGCTGCAGCACCACTTCTTCACTGCCTGGATCCCGCAGAAGGACCAGACCGCACACTACGTGCTGTCGCAGGTGGCCGGTCGTGACCTGATCGAAGCGCGCGGCCCGGCCTTCACCGTGGCCCCGGGCCAGTCCACCAGCACCGAAGCCCGCCTGTGGGTCGGCCCGAAGCTGGTCAACCTGATCGCCAAGGAAGACGTGCCGGGCCTGGACCGCGTGGTCGACTACAGCCGCTTCTCGATGATGGCGGTGATCGGCCAGGGCCTGTTCTGGGTGCTGAACCAGGTGCACAAGCTGGTTGGCAACTGGGGCTGGGCGATCGTCGGCCTGGTGGTGCTGCTGAAGCTGGTGCTGTACCCGCTGTCGGCGACCCAGTACAAGAGCGGTGCCAAGATGCGTCGCTTCCAGCCGCGCATCGCGCAGCTGAAGGAACGCTATGGCGATGACCGCCAGAAGTTCCAGACCGCGATGATGGAGCTGTACAAGAAGGAAAAGATCAATCCGATGGGCGGCTGCCTGCCGATCCTCATCCAGATGCCGATCTTCTTCGCCCTGTACTGGGTGCTGGTGGAATCGGTCGAACTGCGCCAGGCGCCCTGGTTCGGCTGGATCCAGGACCTGACCGCACGCGACCCGTACTTCATCCTGCCGGTGATCAACGTGGCAGTGATGTGGTTCACCCAGAAGCTGACCCCGGCACCGGGCATGGACCCGATGCAGCAGAAGATGATGCAGTTCATGCCGCTGGTGTTCGGCGTCATGATGGCCTTCATGCCGTCCGGCCTGGTCCTGTACTGGGTGGTCAACGGCGGCCTGGGCCTGCTGCAGCAGTGGTGGATGACCAAGCGCCATGGCGGCGAGCCGGTCCCGGCCACCACCGCGCCGGCTCCGGTCAAAAAGAAGTAATCGGTAGAGCCGGCCGCTGGCCGGCTGACCCCAGCAGAAGCCCGCCGCAAGGCGGGCTTTTCGCATCCGGCGTTAGAATCGCCGGCACACCGATCCTGCATCCATTGAGTCCGCCATGCCGCGTGCGTCGTCGTTCCGCCTGTTCCTGCCCTCGCTGTTGTTGACCCTGGTCGTTGCCGGCTGCGGCGACAAGGATGCGAAGGCGCCGGCGACCACCGTCACCCAGCCCAGCGCGCAGGCCGCGGCCGCCGCCGATCCCGCCGCGGCGCCGTTGCTGGCCGCGCTGCAGAAGCAGCTCGACGGCTACCGCCGGATCATCGTGCTGCTGGCCGACGAGGACCAGCAGTCGGCCGCCGACCGCGGTACCTCCACGCGCGTGGGCCAGCAGCTGTTCCACGATGGGCTGGAACAGCGCACGGCCATCGCCGCGCAGTTCGATACGCTGCTGCGCGGTTCCAGCGCCCAGCGCTTCGCCACCCTCGGTACCGTGCTGGACTACATCGAGTCGGCGCCGGAACTGTTCGACGCCGACCGCCTGGCCTTCCGCGAAGTGCTGCGTGACCTGCATGAGCGCGTTGGCACTGACTCGTCGCTGCCGGCGGTGAAGCTGCACCAGCGCATCGGCGAGGACCTGGAAGCGCTTGATGAGATCGAGCGCAACTACAACCAGGAACTGACCCGCATCTTCAGCCGCTTCGAGCGCACCCGCGCCATCGAGCTGAAGCGCGAGAAGTGGGAGGACTACATCGCCCACCTGCACAAGGACTACAGCCGCGAAGCGATCCTGCGCGACTACGGCGTGATCGAGCCGTACCCGATGTCGATGAAGGACAGCGATCGCGAGATCTTCGGCCGCGACCTGCCGGCCAAGACCGTGGTGCTGACCTTCGACGATGGCCCGCACAAGGCCTATACCGATGAAGTGGTGGCCATCCTCAAGCGCTACGACGTGCCGGGCGTGTTCTTTGAAGTGGGCCGCAACCTCGGCAAGGTCGAGGCTGATGGCAAGGTCAGCCTCGGCCCGATGGCCAAGATCAGCCGCAACCTGATGGAAGAGGGCTATGCGGTGGGCAACCACAGCCTGACCCACGCCCAACTCTCGCGCACCACCGGTGATGCGCTGCGCCAGCAGGTGCTCGACACCGACACGCTGCTGAAGGATGTCGACAGCAAGCGCGCGCCGCTGTTCCGCTTCCCCTATGGCGCGCGCAACGCCGAAGGCCTGCAGCTGCTCAACGAAGCCGGCCTGAAGTCGATCATGTGGAACATCGATTCGATGGACTGGGCCGACCCGGTGCCGGAATCGATCGTGCAGCGCGTGCTCGACCAGGTGAACAAGGAACAGCGCGGCATCATCCTGTTCCATGATATCCACGACCGTGCGGTGAAGGCGCTGCCGCAGATCCTCGACCGGCTGATCGCCGATGGTTACCAGTTCGCTGGCTGGAACGGCCGCGATTTCACCGTGGCCCGTGCGCGCAAGGGTGACACCAGCGCAGCCACCGTCACCACCGGCTACGAGAAGTCGTGGGCGATCGTGGTCGGCATCGACAACTACGCCAAGTGGCCGAAGCTGGAATACGCCAGCCACGACGCGCAGGCGGTGGCCGATACCTTGACCGGGCAGTTCGGCTTCCCGTCCTCGCAGGTGATCGTGCTGAAGAACGAGCAGGCCACCCGCAACAACATCCTGGCCGCCTTCCACGACCGCCTGGCCGACGACCGCACCGGAAAAAACGACCGTGTGTTCGTGTTCTTCGCCGGCCATGGCGCCACCCGCCAGCTCTCCTCCGGGCGTGACCTCGGCTACATCATCCCGGTTGATTCGGACCCGAAGGAATTCGCCACCGACGCGATCGCGATGACCGACATCCAGAACATCGCCGAGAGCATGCAGGCCAAGCACGTGATGTTCGTGATGGATGCCTGCTACAGCGGCCTGGGCCTGACCCGTGGCGGCCCGTCGTCGTCGTCGTTCCTGCGCGAGAACGCGCGTCGCAGCGCGCGGCAGATGCTGACCGCCGGCGGTGCCGACCAGCAGGTGGCCGATGCCGGCCCGAACGGCCACTCGGTGTTCACCTGGGTGCTGCTGCAGGCATTGGCCGGCAAGGGCGACCTCAACGGCGACGGCCTGATCACCGGTACCGAACTGGCCGCCTACGTGGCGCCGGCCGTCTCGGCCGTTTCGCACCAGACGCCGGCCTTCGGCAGCCTGCCCGGTTCGCAGGGCGGGGAGTTCGTGTTCCAGGTGCCGGACAGCCAGGAGTTCCTCAATGCCGATACGCGCCAGCTGACCGCCGATGCGATCGCACTGAACAACAAGGTCGAGGCTGCCAGCGAAGCCAAGGGCAGCCAGGCACCGGTGACCGTGGCCGACCTGCAGGGCGGCAAGGCCAAGCTGGTGGTGCCTACTGCCGGACCGGCGTCGGATCGCCAGCGCGCGCAGCAGGCCAATGACCGTGGCCTGCAGCTGTACCGCGAGAAGCAGTACGACGAGGCGGTGGCGCAGTTCACCGAGGCGCTGAAGCTGCGTCCGGACTTCGCCCAGGCTGCCAACAACCTCGGCTTCGTCTATTACCGCCAGCAGCGCTACGCCGAAGCCGCACGCTGGCTGGAGAACACGCTGAAGATCGACCCCTCGCGTGCCGTGGCCTATCTCAACCTGGGCGACGCCTACTTCAACGCGGGCGACAAGACCAAGGCGAAGCAGGCCTACACCACCTACCTGGCGCTGCAGCCGCAGGGCAGCGGAGCCGCGCAGGCACGCACGCAGCTGGAGAAGCTCTGAGCGATGGACGATACCTTTCGCACTGACACCATCGTCGCCATTGCCAGCGCACCGGGTGCTGGCGGTGTAGGCCTGCTGCGCCTGTCTGGCCCGCGCGCGGCGGCCATCGCCAACGCGCTGGGTGCGCCCACGCTGCGCCCGCGCCATGCGCACTACGCACGCCTGCGCGATGCCGACGATGAGGTGATCGACGATGGCATCGTGCTGTGGTTCCCGGCGCCGAACAGCTTCACCGGCGAGGAAGTGGTGGAACTGCAGGGCCACGGCAGTCCGGTCCTGCTGCAGCAACTGGTCGCGCGCTGCATCGCGCTCGGTGCGCGCCAGGCGCGGCCGGGCGAGTTCAGCGAACGCGCGTTCCTCAACGGCAAGCTCGACCTGGCCCAGGCCGAAGCCATCGCCGACCTGATCGCGGCCGGCGACAATCGCGCCGCGCGCGCTGCACGCCGCTCGCTGGATGGCGTGTTCTCGCGCCGCATCGACGCAGTGGTCGAACAGCTGGTGCTGCTGCGCATCCACGTGGAAGCGGCCATCGACTTCGCCGACGAACCGCTGGATACCCTCGGTGGTGCGCAGGTGCGGCGTGGCCTGGAACAGGCGCGCAGCGATCTGGCCATTCTGCGCCGCGACGCCGAACGTGGCCGCCGCCTGCGCGATGGCCTGCACGCGGTGCTGATCGGTCCGCCGAATGCCGGCAAGAGCTCACTACTGAACGCACTGGCCGGCAGCGAACGCGCCATCGTTACCGACATCGCCGGCACCACCCGCGACACCCTGCGCGAGACCATCCGCCTGGATGGCCTGGAGCTGACACTGGTCGACACCGCCGGCCTGCGCGACGGCGGTGACGCCATCGAACGCGAAGGCATGCGCCGCGCCCATGTGGAGATCGAGCGCACCGACCTGGCCCTGATCGTGCTGGATGCGCGCGATCCCGCTGCGGGTGAAGCCGCGCTGGGCGAGGCCGTGGCAGCGGTGCCGCACAAGGTCTACATCCACAACAAATCGGATCTGCTCGATGTGCTGCCGGCGCTGGACGATCCGGACCGCGTGTTCGTCTCCGCTGCGACCGGTGCCGGCCTGGAGGATCTGCACGCGCGCCTGCGTTCGATCGCATCGGCCGGGGCAGGGGAGCAGGTGGATGGCGAGTTCTCGGCGCGCACGCGGCATGTGGATGCAATCGAGCGTGCGCAGGAACACGCGCAGCGCGCCGATGGCGAGCTGGCGCATGAGCACCTGGAACTGGCTGCTGAGGAACTACGGCTGGCGCATGACGCGCTGGGCGAGATCACCGGGCAGATGAGTGCCGATGACCTGCTTGGAAGGATCTTCTCCAGTTTCTGCATCGGCAAGTAACTGTAGAGCCGAGCCCATGCTCGGCTGGCGGGTAGAACAGCCGAGCATGGGCTCGGCTCTACAGGGACCGGCTTCCCCCACCTGTCACATTGCCGCCGCATACTGACGCCCATCACATACCGCTTGGGGAAGTCGCAGTGAAGTCGTGGGGTTGTGCGTTGCTGTTGTCGCTGGCCGTGGCACCATCGGTGGCCATGAGTGCTGAATCCTCCACCCCGGCCGCGCACAAGGTGTCGGTCTACGGCCATCGCGGGGCAAGCGCGCTGTTGCCGGAGCACACCCTGGCGGCCTACGCCCAGGCGATCGCCGATGGCGCCGACTACATCGAACCGGACCTGGTGATGACCAAGGACGGGGTGATGGTTGCACGCCACGAGAACGAGATCGGTGGCACCACCGATGTCGCCTCGCATCCGGAGTTCGCCAGCCGCCGCACCAGCAAGGTCATCGACGGGCAGAAGGTCGACGGCTGGTTCACCGAAGACTTCACCCTGGCCGAGCTGAAGACCCTGTACGCGCGCGAGCGCCTGCCGGAGCTGCGCAGCACCGCCTACGACGGCCAGTTCCGCATCGCCAGCCTGGACGAGATCCTGGCCTTCCTGGTCCAGCAGGCCGGCCGCGCCAACCGCGGCATCGGCCTGGTGCCGGAGATCAAGCACCCGACCTACTTCCAGTCGATCAGCCTGCCGATGGAAGACAAACTACTGGCCGCGCTGCGTGGCAACGCCTATACCAACGTCGGCCCGGTCACCATCCAGTCGTTCGAGACCGCCAACCTGCGCTACCTGCGCGGCAAGATCCCGCGCGGCAGCAACATCCGCCTGCTGCAGCTGCTGTGGAAGGGCGATACCCAGCCGGCCGACATCGCCAAGGCCGGTGGCACGCTGACCTACGCGCAGATGATGACGCCGGCCAGACTGAAGGACATCGCCAGCTACGCCGACAGCATCGGCCCGGAGCTGCGCTCGATCATTCCGCTGGATGACAAGGGCGTACTGGGCACGCCGACCACGCTGGTGCGCGATGCGCATGCGGTGGGCCTGATGGTGATTCCGTACACGTTCCGCCCGGAGAACCATTTCCAGGCCAGCAACCTGCGCAAGGGTGCCGACAACGCGCGCAATGCAGAGGGATCGATCGCCGAAATGCGTGCCTACCTGGCCACCGGCATCGATGCGTTCTTCACCGATGACCCGGCACTGGGCCGGCAGGCGGTGGATGGGATGGGTGCGGCCGGGAATGCGGCGAACTGACGGGCTCTGGTAGATGCCAACCTTGGTTGGCACACGGCAGGAGTGCCGACCAAGGTCGGCCACTACCGGCTCATGAGATTGCCGGCCAGCGGCCGGCACTACCGTCACCTCAACCGCGCGGCTCGTCCGGGCGGCGGAACGGAATCACCACGTAATCCTGTCCTTCGCGCGGCTGCCACAGCACCGGCACGCGTTGCGGTGACGGCGGCTCCAGCTCGTCGTCGGCCAGCGGTTCGATGTCTTCTTCTTCGTCTTCCCAGCTGTAGCGCGGGCGCGGCGGCAGCGGGTCGGCGTTGCGGAACAGCAGCGCGGCGATGATGCCGGCGAAGGCGCCGCCCATGTGCGACTGCCAGGACACGCCATCGGCGTGCGGCAGGATGGTCATCAGCATGCCGCCGTAGAACAGCATGCCGATCAGGCCAGTGGCGATCGCCGCACGATCACGGCGCAGCAGGCCCAGGCTGGCCAGCAGGAACATCAGGCCATGGGTCACGCCACTGGCGCCCAGGTGCACGCTGCCCGGATTGCCCAGCATCCACGCGCCGATGCCCGAGCCCAGCCACAGCAGGGGCAGCGCGCGAACGGTGGCTTTCGGGTAGACGCTGCCGGCCAGCGTGCCGAGGATCAGGACCGCAATGCTGTTGGCGACTATGTGCTCGACCGAGGCATGCAGCATCGGGCCGCCGATCAGGCCGAGCAGGCCCTTGGCTTCCAGCGGTGCCACGGCCCACGGCCGCCAGTCGAACGTGCCCTGCAGGGCGAACACGGCCACCAGCACCAGCACGGCGGCCAGGCTGACATTGAACGCCCGCAGGATGCGCGAGCGGTCATTGCGGGGGGCCGGCACGTCGCCAGCGGGCAGGGGCGCGTTGTTGTTCATACCTCAGCAATGGCGGTGGTTGGCGCGAAACCAAGGCCACCGCGGCGGGAGAGTGGAAACGGCCGGCGGGACAATCCCACCGGCCGCGCCATCCAGCGGCTCAGGCTCAGGCCTGGCCTTCGCCTTCCTTCGGCGGGTACTTCAGGCTCAGCACCACGGTGGCGGCGATGATCACCGCGACCACGCCCAGCGACACCGGGGTCGGGATCTTGAACAGGTCGATGATCATCATCTTGATGCCGATGAAGCCCAGCACCAGCGCCAGGCCATACGGCAGCAGGTGGAAGCGGTCGGCCATGCCGGCCAGCAGGAAGAACATCGCACGCAGGCCCAGCACCGCGAACACGTTGGAGGTGAGCACGATGAACGGGTCGGTGGTGATCGCGAAGATCGCCGGGATGCTGTCCACCGCGAAGATCACGTCGGTGACTGCGATCAGGATCAGCACCGCGAACAGCGGGGTGAACCAGCGCACGCCATCACGCTTCACGCTCAGCGCGTTGCCAGCGTAGTCCGGCAGCAGGCGCAGGTGCTTGCGCATCCAGCGCAGGGCCGGGTTGGTCTCCAGGTCCGGCTCCTGGCCGGCGGCGAACCACATCTTCCAGCCGGTGAACAGCAGGAAGGCACCGAACACGTAGAGCAGCCAATGGAACTGGCTGATCAGCACACTACCGGCGAAGATCATGATCGTACGCAGCACGATCGCGCCCAGGATGCCGATGATCAGCACCTTCTGGCGCTGTTCTTCCGGCACTGCGAAGTAGCTCATGATCATCAGGAAGACAAAGATGTTGTCGACTGCCAGCGCCTTCTCGACCAGGTAACCGGTCAGGAATTCGAGGCCGACCTTGTTGGCCACCACCTGGCCTGCAGTCTCATTCAGGTAGTACCAGAGGCCCGCATTGAACAGCAGGGCCAGCGCGACCCAGCCGATGGACCACCACAGGGCCTCCTTGAAGGTGACCTTGTGCGGTCCACCATGGCGCATCAACACGAGGTCGACCAGCAGGGCGATGACCACCACCGCTGCGAAGCCGCCCCACAACCACACGTTACCGATCGTCTGCATTGGGAATGTCCGTTGGAAAGATGAATGCCAGGCCGGACGGCGAGGATCTGCAACGGAGGATCGGGAGGGGGATCCAGGGACAGAGCTTCGCCAGTACGGCGAAGGTCTCGCTCGCAGTCCCAGTCGGCTGGAACTGCCGTTGCACCGGAGCCTGCGGGCTCGAAATGACGGCGACAACGTCTGGGAGCTACTCCCCTTCTGACGCCGATTCTGCGGCCTGGCCGGGCCGCCGTCAAATGCCCCTGCACTGGGGTCGAGTCCCCAACCGGGCTCCGCACCCCCGCTCTGGTAGATGCCAACGTTGGTTGGCATACCGGCCGGGGGCAGAGCCCCTACGGGAATCTGACCCCGGCGCCCGGTTTACAATAGGTGGATGAATACCCCCCTTCCGATTGTCCGCCTCAAGAATGCGTGGCGTTCCAGCCACCCGTGGATCTTCCAGAAACTGGTCGAGAAGCCGACCGTCCGGCCCAAGCCCGGTTCCATCGTCGACGTGGTCGGCATCGATGGTGAGTTCATTGGCCGCGGGTTCTACAACGGGCACTCGCGCATCGCCGTGCGCATCCTCGAAACCGATCAGAACGTGCCGGTGGATGCCGGCTGGTTCTCGCGCAAGATCGCCCAGGCGGTGTCGCTGCGCCGTGAGGTGCTCAAGCTCGATGCGGTCTCCGATGCCTGGCGCGTGGTGCACAGCGAAGGCGACGGCCTGTCCGGCCTGGTGGTCGACCGCTACGGCGACCTGGTGGTGGTCGAGTTCTTCGCCGCCGGCATGTTCCGCCACCGCGAGTGGATCTATGACGCCCTGCGCGAACAGTTCCCGGGTTGCCGCTTCCACAGCTTCGCCGACGAGCACGTGCAGAAGCAGGAAAGCTTCGACTTCCACGGCAACACCACCACCGAAGCGTCGGTGATCACCGAGTACGGCATCAAGTTCCGCGCCGACCCGGCCGGTGCGCACAAGACCGGTTTCTTCGCCGACCAGCGCGAGAACCGTGAGTGGCTGAGCCAGCAGGTGGAAGGCAAGAGCGTGCTGGACCTGTGCTGCAACACCGGTGGTTTCGCCGTGTATGCGGCGGCGCGTGGTGCTTCGGACGTGGTCGGCATCGACATCGATGAAGACGTCATCCAGATCGCCAAGGGCAATTCGCGCCTGAACAACGTGCGCCCGAAGTTCGTCCAGTCCGACATCTTCCCGTGGCTGCGCGATGCCGCCAACCGCGGCGAGCAGTACGACGTGGTGATCCTGGACCCGGCGAAGATGACCCGCGACCGCGACCAGGTCATCACCGCGCTGAAGAAGTACCTGGACATGAACAAGCTGGCGCTGGGCGTGGTGAAGCCGGGCGGCTTGTTCGCCACGTTCTCCTGCACGGGCCTGGTGGCCGAGGACCAGTTCCTCGACATGCTGCGCCGCGCGGCCTATTTCTCCGGTCGCACGATCCAGATCCTGAAGGTTGCTGGTGCGGGTCCGGACCATCCGTTCATGGCCCACGTGCAGGAATCGCGTTACCTGAAGGCCGTGTTCTGCCGCGTGGTGGATTGACGGTCGGCTTCTGCGTTCGCCGGGCATGAATCATGTCCACTGCCCGGCGGCCAGCTTTCCGCGCATTGCGATGCGTTCGTGAGAATGGCGCCCCATTGATGAGGGGGCGCGGCTCGGCTCTACAAAAAGGCTGGCGGCAGCGCTATGGTCGGGCTCTTCCCAATGCCGGTGAGAGCCCATGCCATCGTTGCGTCAGCTGTCCGTCGTGCTTGCCCTGGCGCTGTGCGCGCCGCTGTCGGCTCATGCCATCGAGTTCAGCGCACAGGAACTGGCCCGCGCCAAGGCCCTGCAGCAGCGCCTGGTCACCCTCGACAGCCATCTGGATACGCCGGCCAATTTCGGCCGCACTGGCTTCGACATCGAACAGCGCCACGACCGCAACGCGCTCTCGCAGGTGGACTACCCGCGCATGGTCGAAGGCGCGCTGGACGGCGGTTTCTGGGCGATCTACACCGACCAGGGCGACCGCACCGCCGCCGCCCATCTGGCCGAGCGTGACCATGGCCTGCAGCGGCTGGTGGAGATCCGCGAAATGCTGGCCGCCAATCCCGAGCGTTTCGCGCTGGCATTGACCGCCGATGACGCGGCGCGGATCAAGGCTGCCGGCAAGCGCGTGGTCTACATCAGCATGGAAAACGCCAGCCCGCTGGTGGCCGATCCCAGCCTGCTCTCGTTCTATCACCGTGCCGGCCTGCGCCTGCTCAGCACCGTGCACTTCGCCAACAACGAGTTCGCCGATTCGGCCACCGACCCCAAGGGTGCGGAGTGGAAAGGCCTGAGCCCGGCCGGCAAGGAGCTGGTGCGGCAGGCGCTGAAGCTGGGCATCGTGATCGACCAGTCACATGCGTCGGACGCGGTGTTCGATGACCTGCTGGCAATGATGCCGGTGCCGTTCGTGCTCTCGCACAGCTCGGCCAAGGCGGTCTACGACCACCCGCGCAACCTCGACGATGCGCGCCTGCGCAAGCTGGCCAAGGCCGGCGGCGTGATCCAGGTGAACGCCTACGGCGGTTACCTGATCGACACCGCAAAGACGCCCGAGCGCAAACAGGCAGAGGAAGCGCTCAGCAAGCAGCTGGGCGGTTGGGAAGGCATGGGCATCGAACAGGGCGTTGCCCTGCTGAAGGCCGAGCAGGCGCTGGACCACGAGCATCCGGTACGCCATGCCAGCCTGGACGATTTCTTCGCCCACTTCGAGCACATCCTCAAGGTGGTCGGCCCGGAACACGTGGGCATCGGCCTGGACTGGGATGGCGGCGGTGGCCTGAGCGACCTGCCCGATGTCAGCCAGCTGCCGAAGATCACCGCGTGGCTGCTGCGCAAGGGCTATACCGAGAAGCAGATTGCCGGCATATGGGGCGGCAACCTGCTGCGGGTGATGCGCCAGGCGCAGGAGTACGCCGGGAGCAAGTAGAGTCGAGCCGCGCTCGACTCTACAGAGAGGCGCCGGGCCGTGCCCGGCGGCGCCCTTATTTCGCGATCAACGCGTGGCGGCGGCTGTACAGGAAGTACAGCACCAGGCCGGCCAGGTTCCACAGCAGGAAATACATCTGGGTGCTGTGCGGCAGGCTGAGGAACAGGTAGATGCAGCCCAGCGCGGCCAGCGGGCCGACCACGAAGGCCAGCGGGGTGCGGAAGGTGCGTTCGCGGTTGGGCTCACGCAGGCGCAGCACCACCAGACAGATGCCCACGGCGGTGAAGGCGGCCAGGGTACCGGCATTGGCCAGCGCGGCGATCTCGTCCAGGCGCGCAACGCCGGCCAGCGCCGACACCACCACCGCGGTGAACAGCGTGGTCGCCACCGGCGTGCCGGTGCGTGCGTTGACCTTGGACAGGCCACGCGGCAGCAGGCCATCGCGGCTCATCACGAAGAAGATGCGGCTCTGGCCGTACAGGAAGGCCAGCAGCACGGTCGGCAGGGCGATGATCGCAATCACGCCGATCACCATCGCCGCGGTCGGATGGCCCAGCTGGCGCATGATCAGGGCCAGCGGCTCGGCGCTGTGGCCGAACACCGCGTAGCTCATCGCACCCACGGCGGCCAGCGCCACCAGCACGTAGACGATGGTGCAGCCGATCATCGAACCGATGATGCCGATCGACAGGTCGCGGCCCGGGTTCTTGGTTTCCTCGGCGGCGGTGGAGATCGCATCGAAGCCGTAGAAGGCAAAGAAGATGATCGCTGCTGCCGCCATCACGCCGTGTTCGACGCCGTCAGGGCCGATCGACTTGGCGAAGCCGTACGGCATGAACGGCTGCAGGTTGGCGCTGTCGAACGCGGGCAGGGCCACGGCCACGAAGATGGCCAGCGCGATCAGCTTGAACACCACCAGGATGGCGTTGAGCGTCGCGCTCTCCTTGGTGCCGGCCATCAGCATGCCGGCCACCAGCCAGGTGATGATGATCGCCGGCAGATTGATCATGCCGCCTTCCACGTGCGGGCCGGCCGCCAGCCAGGCCGGCAGGTGCACATTCCAGCCGAACTGGGTGTGGACCCATTCGAGGAAGCCGACGAAGTAGCCGGACCAGCCCACCGCCACCGTACTCACCACCAGCGAGTACTCCAGGATCAGGCTCCAGCCCACCACCCAGGCAAACACCTCGCCCAGTGCGCTGTAGCTGTAGGTGTAGGCACTGCCGGCGGCCGGCATCATCGTCGACAGCTCGGCGTAGGACAGCGCCGCACAGGCGCAGACCGCACCGGCGATGGCGAAGGAGATCAGCACGGCCGGGCCGGCCAGGTTGGCACCCACGCCGATCAGCGTGTAGATGCCAGTACCGACGATGGCGCCGATGCCCAGCGCGATCAGGTGCGGCCAGCTGAGCGTCGGGATCAGGCGCCTGCCGGCTTCGTGGACGGTGACGGAATCTAGGGACTTGCGCCGGAACAGGGACATGCAGGCCTCGGAAGGGGTGACTAAGAACGACAAGTTCCCGAGTGTGACCGAACGCAGCGCAGCATTGCCACTGACGGGGGTCATGCATGGCGGGGCGCGCGCTGCGCCCCGGCCAGGCTGCCGGAATCGGCACAATCCGGCGACAGCCACCGGTGTGCATTGGTCCCGGCTGCTGCTACGACTGGATGTTGGCCATCCCACTGGCCGAATACCGGTCACCGGCAGCGGCATGCAGCGGGAAGGCCGCATCCAGTGCGTCCAGCGTGGCCGCATCCAGCTCCACCTGCAGCGCACCGAGGTTCTCGTCCAGTCGTGCCCGCCGCGTCGTGCCCGGGATCGGCACGATGTGCTCGTCGCGCGACAGCACCCAGGCCAGCGCCAGCTGCGAGGCGGCGATGCCGCGCTCGGCGGCCAGCGCCTGCACGGTGTCCACCAGTGCCAGGTTGCGCCGGAAGTTCTCGCCTTCGAAGCGGGGCGAGGTGCGCCGGTAATCGTCGGCGTCGAAGTCGTCCGGGCTGCGGATGGCGCCGGTCAGGAAGCCACGGCCCAGCGGCGAATACGGCACGAAGCCGATGCCCAGTTCCGCCGTGGTGGCCAGCACCCCGTTCTGCTCCGGCTCGCGCGACCACAGCGAGTACTCGCTCTGCACCGCCGTGATCGGGTGCACCGCATGGGCGCGGCGGAGGGTGGCCGCCGAGGCCTCGGACAGGCCCAGCCAGCGCACCTTGCCCTGTTCCACCAGGCGCGCCATCGCACCTACGGTGTCCTCGATCGGCACGGTCGGGTCGACGCGGTGCTGGTAATACAGGTCGATGTGGTCCACGCCCAGGCGGCGCAGGCTGGCCTCGCAGGCGGCCTGCACATAGTCCGGGTGGCCGTTGACCTGCCGCGCCTGCGGGTCGGAAGGGTCCAGGCCGATGCCGAACTTGCTGGCCAGGAACACCTGGTTGCGGCGGCCGGCGATCGCGCGGCCGACCAGCACTTCGTTGGTGTGCGGGCCATATACATCGGCGGTGTCGAGCAGGGTCACGCCACGGTCCAGCGCGTGCCGGATGACGGCGATGCCGTCATCGTCACTGCCACGGCCGCCGTAGTAGGCGCTCATGCCCATGCAGCCCAGGCCGAGGGCGGACACGGTAGGGCCGGCGGGGCCGAGAGTACGGGTCTTCATGCGGATCTCCTTGGGGAAGGCGCCACGCCTGGATGGGCAGTGGCGAGGGGCACAGCATCCTCCACGCCATCATGTGGATAAACTGCGTGCCACCGGACTTACCTTGAAGGCTGGCTTCACAATGGATGCCTCCGTCCCCCTCAACGCTGTGGTCGCCTTCGTCCACGTGGCCGAGCACGCCAGCTTTACCCGCGCCGCCGATGCCTTGGGCGTGTCGACTTCGGCGCTGTCGCAGAGCGTGCGCGCGCTGGAAGCGCGGATGGGCGTGCGCCTGCTGCAGCGGACCACACGGCGGGTCAGCCTGACCGAACACGGCGCGCGTTTCCTGCAGCGCGTGCGCGGCGGCCTGGACCAGATCGACCAGGCCTTTGCCGAACTGGACAGCGCGCGTTCGGTGCCTGCCGGGCGGCTGCGGGTGACCCTGCCGCGCATCGTCGCCGATCGCATGGTCCTGCCGCGGCTGCCCGATTTCCTTGCGCGCTACCCGCAGGTGCAGGTGGAACTCTGCGTCGACCCCGCGCTGACCGATCTGGTGGCCGAGGGCTTCGACGCCGGCATCCGCCTGGGCGAATCACTCGCGCAGGGCATGATCGCGGTGCCGGTCGGGCCACCCGAGCGGCAGGTGGTGGTGGCCACGCCGGCCTATTTCGAACGCCATGGCGTGCCGCAGACCCCGCATGACCTGCATGGCCACGCCTGCATCGTGCACCGCCTGGCCAATGGCCGGCTGATGCCCTGGGAGTTCAGCCGCGAAGGCCACGACCTGGACGTGGAAGTAAGCGGGCGGCTGGTGTTCAACGATGCCGGCGTCGCCCATCACGCCGTGCGGGCGGGGCTGGGCATGGCCCAGGGCTTCGCTTCGCTGATGGCCGACGACATCGCCGCTGGGCGACTGCAGAGCGTGCTGCAGGACTGGCAGCCGCCGTTCCCCGGCTTCCACCTGTACTACCCCGCGCGCGAGCAGATGGCGCCCAAGCTGCGGGTGTTCATCGACCACCTGCGCGCGGAGATGCACGACCGGTAGATGCCAACCTTGGTTGGCATGCTTCAATCGACCACGCGCGCCGCTACGCCTCCCGGCCAATGGCAGCCATCCTCGTGCCACGCCTCGACGTCCTCGTTGAACTCGGTACGTCGCCCGTCGTGGGCGCGCTCGTAGCTGAAACCGTAGACGTGCGCGCCCTGGGTGCTCAGGTAGTAGCGCCCATTGAGGCGGCCACCGATGCGTTCTTCCCAGACGCTGTCGAACTGGTACGGGCGGTCTTCGGCCAGCACCGTCGTTTCCTGCGACACCTGTTGCACCTGCAGGCGGCCGCGCTGCCCGGTGTACTGCACGTCGGCGCTGCCATCGTCCAGCCAGCGCCACAGCAGGTGGATGCCGTCGTTGCGGCCCCCGGTGAGGCAGCGATGGTCCTGCGCGCTGGCCGCTGCGGTGTCGGCCAGCAGACCGATGAACCCCACCAGCAGCAGCCACCGGATCATCCGTTCAGCCCCAACCGGATGCCGAACCCCACCAGGAACAGGCCGGCCACGCGGCGCAGCGCATCGCTGATGCGCGGGTGCTGGATCAACCGGCGACGGGCCAGGTTGCCCACGCCGATCAGCATCGAGCAGTAGGCGATGCTGACCACCAGGATGATGCCGGCCAGTGCCGCGAAGGTCGCGATGCCCTGGTGTGCCTTCGGGTCGATGAACAGCGGCAGGAAGGCCATGTAGAACAGGATCGCCTTCGGATTGAGCAGGCTGACCAGGATCGCCTGCTGGAAGTAGCGGCCCGGCTGCATGCGGATCGGGCCGGCGTCATCACCCTCGTGCTTCGGCGTGCGCAGCAGGCTGATCCCCACCCACACCAGGTAGGCCGCACCCAGGTACTGCACGGCGTGGAACACCAGCGGATTGGCTTTGAGCAGCGCCGCCACGCCGGCCAGCGCCAGCCACATCAGGATCTGGTCACCGACCAGCAGGCCGGCCAGCGCCGTGTAGCCACCTCTCACGCCACCTCGGCCGGTGGCGGTCAGCAGGGTGAAGGTGCCGGGGCCGGGCAGGGCGAGAAACACCAGCACAGCGACCAGAAACGTCCACAGGTCCTGGATGCCCATCCACGGCATGGCGGCGTTCTCTTGTTACGGGGGGCCGCCATTGTCGGTCAGCGCCGGGATTGGCGACAGGGGGGCGTTGGACCCACCAGGCATGCCAGACAGCAGCGGTTGCAGGTGCTGGCGCAGCTGCGCATGCAGTTGCCGTACCGCTGGCGAGAACTGCTTGCGGTGCGGGCATACCAGCTGCAGCGGGATGCTGCTGCCAACACCGTCCAGCAGCAGCTGCAGGCGGCCGGCCAGCACGTCCTCGCGCAGGTCCAGCCAGGACTTGTAGGTGATGCCTTCGCCGGCCACCGCCCAGCGCCGCACCACGTCGGCGTCGTCGCAGACCAGCGGACCGCGCACCGGAATCACGCTGCGGCGCCCGTCAACCTCGAACGACCAGCGATCGTAGGCGCGGCCACTGAGCTGGTAGACCAGGCAGTCGTGCTCACGCAGCTCGTCCAGGCGGGTGGGCGTGCCGCGCCGCTGCAGATAGTCGGGCGAGGCCGCGAGCACGCGCCGATTGCCTTCCAGCAGGGGCAGGGCGACGTAGTTGGCGTCGTCGAAGTGGCCGATGCGGATGGCCACGTCGACCGGGTCGCGGAACACATCGGCCACCTCGTCGGACAAGCGCAGGTGCAGGCGCAGCCGCGGGTGCGCGGCGCGGAAGGCGCTCAGCCAGGGCAGCAGCAGGTTGCGGCCGAGATCCGAGGGCGCCGACAGCTGCAGGGTGCCGTGCAGCTCGGTGTCCTCGCCCTGCACGCGCGCCTGGCCCTCGCGCAGGGTGGCCAGCACCTCCTGCGCATATGGCAGGTACAGTGCGCCCTCGCCGGTCAGGCGCAGGCTGCGGGTGGTACGCACGAACAGGCGCAGGTCCAGCTCGCGTTCCAGCCGCGCCACCGCCGCAGCGACCTGCCCCGGCAGCAGATCGGCCTCGCGCGCCGCCTGCGAGAAGCTGCCCAGCGCGGCAGTGCGGACGAACAGCTGCAGATCGTCGAAGCGGATCATCTTCATTGCCAGAGTGAAAGTGCTGCCCGATTCTGCGCCTTTCTGCGGGAGCGCGCGCGGCGCAACCTGTCGCCTCCTTCCCCACTGGACCGCTGCCATGCGCGCCATTGCCTACACCCAAGCCGGCCTGCCGATCGATGATGCCCAGGCCCTGATCGACATCGAACTGGAGCTGCCGCAGCCCGGCCCGCGTGACCTGCGCGTGGCGGTGCGCGCGGTGGCGGTGAACCCGGTCGACACCAAGGTCCGCCGTGGCGTGGCCACCGACGGCCCGCGCGTGCTGGGCTGGGACGCGGTCGGCATCGTCGACGCAGTGGGCAGCGAGGTAACCCTGTTCCAGCCCGGCGATGCGGTCTACTACGCCGGCGTGATCGACCGCCCGGGCAGCAATGCCGAATACCAGCTGGTGGACGAGCGCAGCGTCGGCCGCAAGCCGGCCAGCCTCGATGATGCCGCTGCCGCAGCGTTGCCGCTGACCGCGATCACCGCCTGGGAGCTGCTGTTCGACCGTCTGCGTATCCCCGAGGGCGGCGGTGAAGGCCAGACCCTGCTGGTGATCGGCGCTGCCGGTGGTGTCGGTTCGATCCTGGTGCAGCTGGCGCGGAAGCTGACCAAGCTGACCGTGATCGGCACCGCCTCGCGTCCGGATACCCAGGACTGGACGTACGCAATGGGCGCACACCACGTGATCGACCACAGCCTGCCGCTGGCCGAGGGACTGGCACGGCTGGGCATCAGCGAGGTGCAGCACGTGGCCAGCCTGACCCACTCCGACCAGCACTACGCGCAGATCGTGGAGCTGCTGGCGCCGCAGGGCCAGTTCGGCCTGATCGATGACCCGGGCCAGGTGGATGTGATGGCGCTCAAGCGCAAGGCGCTGTCACTGCACTGGGAATCGATGTTCACCCGGCCGCTGTACCGCACCGCCGACATGCAGCGCCAGCACGATCTGTTGAACCGGGTGGCCGAGCTGATCGACACGGGCGTGCTGCAGACCACGCTGGGCGAGCACTTCGGGCGCATCGATGCGGCCAACCTGCGCCGTGCCCATGCGCTGCTGGAGAGCCATCGCGCCAAGGGCAAGATCGTGCTGCAAGGCTGGTAAGGCTCCTGTAGAGCCGAGCCCACGCTCGGCTGCCGTTCGAGCGTGGGCGGCAGCCGAGCATGGGCCCGGCTCTACGGAGCTTCATCCACGCATGGCATGGATCAGCCGTGTCGACCCAGGTCGACACCTACCAACAGCTGCGGGAACCACGGCTCACGCCACGCCGTTGTCGACGTGTTCGGCGAAACCGGGCTGCTCTCGCAGGCGCTCGAACCATGCGGCGACGTGGGGCAGCGCGGGCTTGCTGCCCGGCGTGCTGCGCCAGCGTTGGGTCGACAGCCCCAGCACGACATCAGCCAGGGTGAAGGTGTTGCCCACCACGTAGCCGTCGGTGGTGGCCAGCTGTGCATCAAGCATGCCCATCAATCGGTTCCACTGCGCCAGGCTGGCCTCCGCACGGGCGTCATCCGGGTAGTCCGGATGCTGGCGCACGCGCGCCATGAACACGTGCCGCCAGGCGCTGTTGAGGTCGCTGGCCTGCCAGTCCATCCACTGCTCGACCCGGGCCCGGTCCTTTGCTGCACGTGGCAGCAGGTCCTCGCGGTCGGCGCGTGCCGCCAGGTAGCGGCAGATGCTGTTGGATTCCCACAGCACGAAGTCGCCATCGCGCAGCACCGGCACCTGCCGGTTGGGGTTCAGCGTGGCCAGCAGGTCCGGCGAGGGGGCCGGTTCGTGCTGCAGGGGCAGATCCAACCCCGCGCACAGCCACAGCACCTTGCGCACATTGATGGAGGTGGGCTTTCCGTACAGAGCGAGCATGGTCCTGACGCAGCAGCTGAGACTCGGCCAGCCTACACTTGCCCCATGCAAACCGAATATCTGCTCATCGGCGGTCTTCTATTGGCCGTGCTCATCCTGCAGCTGGTCGCCCTGCTGCGCCGCCCGCCGCACGACCGCCTGGAGCAGGCGGTGCGTGAGGAGGCGCGCGCCGGGCGCAGCGAACTGCGCGAACAGCTCGATGGCTTCGCCCGCGCGCTGACCGATCTGTCCACCCGCACCGACCAGCGCCTGGACCTGCTGCGCGAAGCGCTGGGCGAAGATGCCCGCAAGGCGCGCGCCGAAGCGGCCGAGAGCCAGCAGCGGGGCGCGGCGTTGATGGGACAGCGGCTGCAGGAACTGCGCGGCCAGCTGGAGACCTTCGGCCAGCAGCAGGAAGCGCGCATCCATGCGTTTGGCCAGCAGCTGCAGGAGCTCACCGGGCGTACCGATACCCAGCTCGGCGCGCTGCGCCAGACCCTGGTGGACGATGCACGCAAGGGCCGCGAGGAGGGCGCGCAGTCGCAGCAGCGCCTGACCGAAAGCCTTGGCCTGCGCCTGCAGGAACTGACGCAGCGCAACGAGCAGCGCATCGCCGAGATGCGCACGACGCTGGAAGAACAGCTGCGCGCGCTGCAGAACGACAACGCGCAGAAGCTGGAGCAGATGCGCCACACCGTGGACGAGAAGCTGCAGTCCACGCTGGAAACGCGGCTGGGTAATTCCTTCAAGCTGGTCTCCGAGCGCCTGGAGCAGGTGCAGCGTGGCCTCGGCGAAATGCAGCAGCTGGCCACCGGCGTCGGCGACCTCAAGCGCGTGCTGACCAACGTCAAGAACCGTGGCAGCTGGGGTGAAGTACAGCTGGAGAACATCCTCGAGCAGACGCTCACCCAGGAGCAGTACGCGCGTGCGGTGAAGGTGCGCCCGGATAGTGGCGAGATGGTCGATATCGCCGTGCGCCTGCCGGGCCGCAGCAGCGATGACACGCCGGTGTGGCTGCCGATCGACTCCAAGTTCCCGCGCGAGGACTACGAGCGCCTGCTGGACGCGCAGGAACAGGGAGACGCCGAGGGTGTGCGCCTGCAGGGCATCCAGCTGGAGCGCGCGGTGCGCGTGCAGGCCAAGTCGATCTGCGACAAGTACATCGCGCCGCCGCACACCACCGACTTCGCGGTGATGTTCCTGCCCACCGAAGGCCTGTACGCCGAAGTGATCCGGCGCCCGGGCCTGGTCGACCTGTTGCAGCGCGAGCACCGCGTGGTGGTGGCCGGCCCGACCACGGTCACCGCGCTGCTCAACAGCCTGCAGATGGGCTTCCGCACGCTGGCCATCGAGCAACGTTCCAGCGAGGTGTGGAGCCTGCTGGGTGCGGTGAAGAGCGAGTTCGGCAAGTTCGCCGGCATCCTCGAAAAGGCCGAGAAGCAGATCACCACGGTGGGTCGCAGCATCGGCGAGGCCAGCCGCAAGACCCGCACCATCGAACGGCGCCTGCGTGGCGTGGAGTCGCTGGCGTCCGAACAGGCGCAGTCGCTGCTCGGCGATCTGGCCGAGGGTGATGCGGCCGCCGAGGACGAGGGCAGTGAAGGCGACGGCGACGAGGCCTGAGCCACGCTGACACGCCGCCTGCATCGCCGATGCGTATGCTGGCGGCCTGTCCGCTTCGATCAGGTATCGTCATGCGCCTGCGCCTCTGCTCCAGCCTCGTCCTGACTGCGCTGCTTGCCGCCTGCAGCAGCGCACCACCGGCTGCCGATACGGCGGCCGCACCTGCTGCAGCCACCAGCCCTGAAGCAGCCGAGGCCTACCGCGAAGCGCGCGACGTCGACTGCCAGGCCGCTGGCGGCACCCTGCAGCGGCTGGGCCGGCTGCAGCGCGAACAGTGCGTGATTCCTTACGCCGACGCCGGCAAGGCCTGCAGCCGCAAGAGCGACTGCACGGGCCAGTGCCTGGCCGGCGGCGAGGTGACTGTCGGCAGCGTCGCCACCGGGACCTGCCAGCGCGATGTGCGCCAGAACTTCGGCTGCCGCCAGCGCATTGATGAGGGCAAGGCGCAGGGCACGATCTGCGTGGATTGAATCCTGCCTGTAGAGCCGAGCCCACGCTCGGCGGCTGTGGTGGGCTCGGCTCTACAACAGCGCGCGCGGCGCTATGCTGGTGGGCCATTCCCCGCTGTTGCCGGAGCCCCCACGTGAGCACCCCGATCCAGGACATTTCCCTCACCACCATCGACGGCCAGCCGTCCTCGCTTGCCGACTACCAGGGCAAGGTGCTGCTGCTGGTCAACGTTGCCTCCAAGTGCGGCCTGACCCCGCAGTACGAAGGCCTGCAGGCGCTGTATGCGGAAAAGCACGCGCAGGGCCTGGAAGTGCTGGGCTTCCCCGCCAACAACTTCCTCGGCCAGGAGCCGGGCAGCGAGGCGGAGATCCAGCAGTTCTGCCAGCTCACCTACGACGTCAGCTTCCCGATGTTCTCCAAGATCAGCGTGGCCGGTGATGACACCCACCCGCTGTACCAGCAGCTGACCGCCGCCCAGCCGCAGTCGATCGGCGAAGGCCCGCTGCGTGAGCGCCTGGCGAGCAAGGAGATTCCGATCCACGCAGCACCGGCGGTGCTGTGGAACTTCGAGAAGTTCCTGGTTGGCCGCGACGGCAAGGTCATCGCGCGCTTCGCCCCGGACGTGGCTGCCGATGACGCGCGCCTGCGCGAAGCCATCGAGGCCGCGCTGGCGGCCTGAGGAAAGCGTGCCAACCAGGGTTGGCACCTACCGGAAAAGAAAAACCCCGCCGAGGCGGGGTTTTCTCATGCACGGGCTGCAGCGATCAGTTGCTCCAGTTCGGCATCGGCATGGCATCGACCGGGATCGGCGAATTGGCATCGTCGTGGCCGCGGTCGCGCTTGCTGCGCAGATCGTTCTCGATCTGGTAGTTGCGGCGCTGCATCCACGCATCGCGTACCAGCGAGTACTCGTCCACGGCGGTGTCACGCAGGTTGTCGATCGCCAGCAGCTGCGCGCGGGTATCGACCAGCTGCAGGCCCTGCAGGCCGATGCGGATCTTGTCCTCTTCGATACGGCGGATCGGCGACAGCGGAATGTCACCGGCCAGGCCGAACACATCGCGCACGGTACGCGGGCCGAAGAACGGCAGTTCCACGTAGCGCGAACGCCGCCAGCCCCAGGCACCCAGGGTCTGGCCGAAGTCCTCATTGCGACGCGGCACCATCGCCTTGCTGGCCGGATCGAACAGGCCGCCGATACCCAGCGTGCTGTTCATCAGGAAGCGGCCGAGGCTGTCCCACGCATCGGCACCGCGGCCCTGCAGCAGCTGGTTGGTGATGGTCACCGGTGCGCGCAGGTTGCTGAAGAAGTTGCTGACGCCGGTGCGGGCGAAGCGCGGCACCACGTGGGTGTAGGCGGTGGCCAGCGGGCGCGCGATGCCGCGGTCAACCGCGTTGTTGAAGGTGTGCACCTTGCGGTTGAACGGTTCCCACGGATCGTAGGCCGCCGCGCTGCCGGTGTTGCCGGCACCACCATAGAGGGCATCGAAGTCGTCATCACCACCGGGGGCGGTTGCCGCTGCGGCCCTGGCCGCATCGGTGTCGGCGCTGCGGGCCGGTGCGGATGGTGGCGTGGCCGGTGCAGGTGCGGCAACCACGGCTGCGGCCGGCGCGGTATCGACCGTAGCGGCATCGGCGGTGGGGGCGGAGGCCTCGGCGATGGTACTGGCCGGGACCACGGTGCTGGCCGCCGGCGCATCGCTGCGTGCGGGCTTGCCGGCGCAGGCGGTCAGGGCGGTGGCCAGGACGATCAGGGGAAAAGTGCGTACGACGTTCATGTCAGCTCGCAGCAGAAGTAGCGTTGAAATCCAGGTCGGGCGACAGCCGGTAGGCTGCGCTCAGCTCGTTGTAGCCGGCCGGTGCGCCGGAGATCGCCAGTGGGTGGCCGGCGTTGCGCGCACGTGCGGCCAGTTCGGCCAGCAGCGCCAGGCCGGCGCTGTCCACGCGTTCGACCTCACCCAGCTCCAGCCGTGACAGCTTCGCCGGCAGGGCCTGCAGCTGCGGCCACAGCGCGATCACCGCGGCACGGTCGAGCACCCCGCGCAGGCGCAGGGTGTCGCCTTCCAGAAGCGCCAGTGCGTTACTTGCCATTGCCCGCGGGCCCGGCCTGCATGCTGCCGCTGTGCAGTTCGTTGGCCACCTGCTTGATGCCCTTCTGGCGCAGCGGGGTATCGAACTGGTTGCGGAAGGTCTGCACGTAGGAAATGCCTTCGATGTTGACGTCGAAGATCTTCCACTGGCCATTCACGTTGCGCATCCAGTACTCGACCGGGGTCGGCTCGTTGCCGGCGCGCACCAGTTCGGTGCTCACGCGCACGCCACGATTGCCCGGCAGCGGGCTTTCACCCTTCAGGCGGAAGCTCGGCTTGCCCTGGATGTTGAGCAGGGTCGAGCCGTAGCGCTGCATCAGGCTGTCGGCCATGGCATCGGCAAACAGCTTGATGTCGGCGTCGGAGGCACCGCGGGCGTGCGGGCCCAGCACCAGGCGCGCGGCGTAGTCGCGGTCGAAGGTGCGGGTCAGCTCGCTGTCGATGTAGCTGCGCAGGCTGGCCGGGTTGCTGGTGAACTCGCTCTTGCGCTGCTGCAGCGTGGACAGGATGCGGCTGCTGGCATCGATCACCACCTTGCCGGCCTGGCTCTGCGTCGCTGCAGCGGCAGGCGCGGCGGCAGGCGCGGCGGCCTGGGCCTGGGCCAGGAACGGGGTAGCCGCCAGCAGCGCCGAGGCGAGCAGGGCCGGGATCAGTTTCATCTTCATGGTTGCGGTTCCGTTGCAGGCGCCTGCGCGCCATCGTTGGGCTTCTGAGCAGCGCCGCCACCGGCGCCGCCACTGAACATGTACTTGCCGACCAGCTGGATCAGGTCCACCGCCGGCTGGGTGAAGACGATCTCGTCGCCGGCCTTCAGCACGTCCGGATCACCGCCCGGCTGCAGACCGATATAGCTCTCGCCGAGCAAACCACTGGTGAAGATGCCGGCCGAGGTGTCTGCCGGCAGGTCCTTGACCTTGCTGTCCATGCGCAGGGTCACGATCGATTCGAACTTCACCGGGTCCAGGTCGATCGAGGCGACCTGGCCAACGGTGACGCCGCCGATCTTCACCGGCGCCTGCTTGCGCAGCTGGCCGACCTGGGAGAAGCGCGCCTTCAGGTCATAGCCTTCACTGCCCCAGCTCCAGCGCTGGTTGGTGGAGGCCACGGCCAGCACCATCAGCGAGGCCAGGGCCAGCAGCAGGAATGCGCCGACAGAGAATTCAAGTCTGGGACCGCGGATGGCCATGTGGATTACCTGATCGAGTCGTGGTGGCCGCGCGCGCCTGCGCACCGCCGGTGGAGGGGTTAGGTGAACAACATTGCCGACAGCACGAAGTTGAACATCAGCACCAGCAGCGAAGCGTTGACCACTGCACGGGTGGTCGCCACCGAGGTGCCCTCGATGGTCGGCTCGGCATGGAAACCAACGTAGGCGGCGACCAGCGCGGCAGTGCCGCCAAAGATCGCCGACTTCAGCATTGCCACGCCGAAGTCGTCCCAGAAATCCACGCTGTTGCGCAGCGCTGACCAGAACACGCCGTTGTCCAGGCCCAGCACATGCACCGCTTCGAAGTAGCTGGCGCTGATCGCCAGCGAACAGAAGATGCCGGTCAGCAACGGCACGGTCAGCACCGCCGCCCAGAAGCGCGGCGCCACCGCCTTGGCCACCGGGTCGATCGCCATCAGCTCCAGCGCCTTGATCTGGTCGGTGGCACGCATCAGGCCCAGTTCGGCGGCGATCGAGCTGCCGGCGCGGCCGATGAACAGCAGCGCGGTCAGCACCGGTGCCAGCTCACGGTACAGTGACAGGCCGAGCAGGGTCGACAGCGCGTCGGCCGCGCCGAAGGTGGTCAGCGTGCGGTAGCCCTGCAGGGTCAGCACCAGGCCGACGAAGGCACCGCCGACGGCGATGATCGGCAGCGAGCGCGCGCCGATCTTGTAGATCTCGCGGGTCAGCTCGGCCAGGAAATCACGCGTGGGCAGCGAACCGCGCAGCACGGTCAGCGAGAACAGGCCGGCGCGGCCCAGCGAGCGGGTGGCTTGGACGAACGGCATCAGGCAACCCTCGCGCGTGGCGCGGCATCGAACGGAATCGGGCCATCCGGCTGGCCGTGCAGGAACTGCCGCAGCAGCGGGTCCTGGCTGGACTGCAGTGCCTCGGGCGTGCCCTGGAACACGATGCCGCCATTGGCGATCGCGATCACCTGGTCGCAGATCGGCAGGGTCTCGTGCACGTGGTGGCTGACGATGATGCTGGTCAGGCCCAGGCTGTGGTTGAGGCGCTGGATCAGGCTCATGATCACCCCCGAGGCGATCGGGTCCAGCCCGGTCAGCGGCTCGTCGTAGATCATCAGCGGCGGGTCCAGCGCCAGTGCACGGGCCAGCGCCACACGGCGCGCCATGCCACCGGACAGCTCGCGCGGCCAGGCATCGGCGGCGGCCAGCAGGCCCACTGCATGCAGCTTCATCTGCACCAGCCGGCGCAGCACGGCGGTCGGCAGGCGGGTGTGCGTGCGCAGCGGCAGGGCGACGTTCTCGGCCACGGTGAGGTCGGTCAGCAGGCCGTTGCCCTGCAGCAGCACGCCCACGCTCTTGCGCATTTCCAGCAGCGCGCCGCTGTCATGCGGGATCGGCTTGCCGAACAGGGTGACCTCGCCGGCGACCGGGCGCAGTTCGCCGGTCAGCGCCGCCAGCAGGGTCGACTTGCCGCTGCCGGACGGACCGAGCACCGCGGTGATGCTGCCCTTGGGCACCTGCAGCGACACGTCGCGCAGGATCGTGCGTCCGCTCCGGTCGATGCGGACGTTGGATAACTGCACCAGACTGGAGGTGGAAGCCGACATGGGCACCATTAACGTTTTTTAGACATCGAAGGATCGGGCCCGTCGGCTGAACATAAGCAGACTGGACGGTCCAGTATTGTTGCACGGCAAGGCCTCGCGCAGGCCGGGACAATCACCCGGCAGCCCGGAACAATCCGTACCGGCGATGGGCTGACCATTGAATACTGCCTGCCGTCCTGCACACTGTGCATGATGAGTGACCCAGGCAGCGATTTCCGCCTCTACCATTCCAACTCCCTGGACGTGCTGGCCGCGCTGCTGGCGCGCAACGTGCGTGCGCCGGTACCGGGCCAGCCGCTGCTGGCGCCGGAAGTGGTGCTGATCCCGCAGGTGGCGATGCGGCGTTGGCTGCAGGCGACACTGGCGGCCGAGTTCGGTGTCGCCGCCAACCTCGAGTTCCTGACCCCGGGTGAGTTCGTGGCGCGCGCGCTGAAGGCCAACGTCAGCGGGGAGCAGGATGATCTGGACGCCGCCGGCCTGCACTGGAAGCTGTACCAGGCGCTGCGCGACCCGGCGTTGCTGGCGCAGCCACCGATGCGCGCGCTGCAGTCCTATCTTGCCGGCGATGACGCATTGAAACCGTGGGCGCTCGCCGGCGAGCTGGCCTCGGTGTTCGAGAAGTACCAGGCCTGGCGGCGTGACTGGCTGCTGCGCTGGGCGGCCGGCGCCGATCCGGCCGATCCGCAGGCGATCCTGTGGCGCACCATCACCCAAGGCCACGACTATCGCGCACGGCGCATCCAGGAGTACCTGGACCGCTTCGAGGGTGCTGGCCAGCCGCTGCCGCAGGGCTTGCCGCCGCGCATGTCCGCGTTCGCAACGCTCAACATCTCGCCCGACGTGCTGCGGGTGATGGCCACCCAGGCCCGGGTGGGCGAGCTGCACTTCTACATGCCTACCCCGGTGCAGTCGTACTGGGGCGACCTGCAGACACTGGCCGAGCGCCTGCGCAGCGGCGCGCCCGATCCCTTCGGTGAAGCGGCCGGCGAGAACCGCCTGCTGGAAGCCTGGGGTGCGGCCGGGCGCGACTTCATGGCGGTGCTGGGCAGTTACGAGGTAGTGCATCCGGCCGGCGAGATCGCCGCCTATTCCGATCCGGAGGAGGACACCCGGCCGACCCTGGACGAAGGCGGCCTGTCCGACAGCCTGCTGCATCGCCTGCAGCGCGATCTGTTCCACCGCCGCGCACTGCCCTCGGGCGAGCTGCGCGACGGCCTGCGCAGTGATGACCCCAGCCTGCAGGTGCACGCCTGCCATACCCGGCTGCGCGAGCTGCAGGTGCTGCACGACCAGCTGCGCAGCCTGCTGCAGGATCCGCGCTTCGACCCGCCGCTGCAGGCGCGCGAGATCGCGGTGCTTGCACCGGACATCGATCCCTATGTGCCGTACCTGGAAGCAGTGTTCGGCGGTCGCGGCGGCGAGGAGGAGCACATTCCGTATGCGCTGGCCGACAGCAGTCCACTGGCGGGCGAGCCGCTGGCCGATGTGTTCGTGCATCTGCTGGGCCTGCCGGTCTCGCGCTTTGGCTTGAACGAAGTGCTGGACCTGCTGGCCAGCGCGCCGCTGGCCGAGGCGGCCGGGCTGGAAGCGGTGGACTTCGATCGCCTGCATGGCTGGCTGCAGCAGGCCGGTGCACGCTGGGGCCTGGATGCGAAGCACCGCAACCAGCACCAGGCACCGGCCGACGACGCCTACACCTGGCAGTTCGCGCTGGATCGCCTGGTACTCGGCCATGCCACCGGCAGTGAGGCTGACCTGGCCGGTGTGGCGCCGTGGATCGAACTGGAAGGCGGCGCGCTGGACGCGCTGGACCGGCTGCTGCGCCTGTTGCGCGTGCTGGCGATCTATCAGCGTCGCCTCGGCGAGCTGCTGACCCCGGCGCAGTGGCGGCAGCGCCTGCTGTCGCTGCTGGATGCACTGCTGCCCACCGCGCCCAGCTCGCCCAACAGCCAGCGCGCGCTGGAGCGCCTGCGCAAGCTGCTCAACCAGTTCGCCGACGATGCCGCCAAGGCCGGTTTCGAAGACGGCGTGCCGCCGGAGGTGGTGCGTTCGCACTTCGCCGGCGTACTGGGCGAGGCCGATACGCGCGCGCCGCTGCTGACCGGTGGCATCAGTTTCGGCCGCATGGTGCCGATGCGCCTGCTGCCGTTCCGGGTGATCTGCGTGCTCGGGCTCAACGATGGTGATTTCCCGCGCCGCGACCCGGCCGCTGGTCTCAACCAGCTCACCGCCGAGCTGGACACGCCGCGCCGCCGTCCGGGTGACCGCTCTACCCGGGAAGACGACCGCTTCCTGTTCCTGCAGCTGTTCGCGGCCGCGCAGGAGGTGTTCTATCTCAGCTATCTCGGCGCCGATCCGCGCGATGGCAGCGTGCGCGAGCCGTCGGTACTGGTCAGCGAACTGATCGATGCCGCCGCCGCGTATCACCTCGATCCGCCTGCGGCGGTCCGCGACTTCACCGTGCGTCATGCCTTGCAGCCGTTCTCGCCAGCCGCGTTCGGCGATGGTGATCCACGCCGTTTCAGTTATCGCCGCCAGTGGCATCCGGCCGCCGGTCGCCTCACCGGCCAGCGCGGTGGCCTGCAGCCGTGGTTCGATGCACCGTTGCCGCCGCCGCTCGACGATGCAGTGGAAGAGGAGGTCGCGCTCGATACCCTGCGCCGCTTCCTGTGCGACCCGGCCGGGCAGTTCCTCGCACAGTCGCTGGGCCTGCGTCTGGCCGACGATGTCGACGAGGTTGATGACCTGGAACCGCTGGTGCTGTCCTCGCGCGGGCCGGAAAAGCGCAGCGTGCAGGCGGCGGTGGTGCGCGCCACGCTCAGCGGCGATACCGAGCCGTTGTACCCGCGGCTGCGCGCGCGTGGCCTGCTGCCCTCGGGGCCATTGGGCGAGCGCCAGTTCGAGGTGGAGCAGTTGAAGACGCGCCCGTATGCCAGCGCGCTGCTGGGCTGGATGCAGGGCGAACCACTGGAAAGCCGCCGCTACGAAGTGGACATCGACGGCGTGCGCCTGCATGGCCGCGTCGCCGATCGGCATCCCGAAGGGCTGGTGCGCCTGCGTGCCGGCACGCTCAATGGCAATGCAGTGATCCGCCAGGGCCTGGACTGGCTGCTGGCCAACGCCGCTGGCGACGCGCTGCCACTTGTGCAGTTCCACGATGGTGGCGATGCCGGTCCCGGCCCGCACGTCGTACCGGCGCTGAGGGTTCCCGCTGCACGCGCGGCGCTGCGTGCGTTGCTGCAGCTGCGTCAGCGTGGCCTGCGTGAGCCGCTGCGCTTTGCCCCGTACACTGGCTGGGTGCTGTACAACGCGCCGACAGAAAAACAGCGCAGCGAAGGCTGGAAGCAGTGGCACGGCAGCGACCGCACCTGGGGTGAATCCAGCAGCGACGCCTGGCAGCTGCTGCTGCGCGGTGCCGATCCGTTCGCCACCGATGCCAGCTATGCCGACCTGCTGCGTAACAGCCAGGTGGTCTTCAGCGCGGTGCGCGAAGGCCGCACTCTCGGCGCCGAAGCACGCCAGGAGGGCAACGCATGAGCACCGCCATCGCCGAAGACGGCATCGAATCCCTCAGCCGTGATCCCTACCTGACCCTGCCGCTGGACGGCATCCGCCTCATCGAAGCCAGCGCCGGCACCGGCAAGACCTTCACCCTGGCCACGCTGTTCACCCGCCTGGTGGTGGAGCAGGGCCTGCGCATCGGCCAGATCCTGGCAGTGACCTTCACCGACGCCGCTACCCAGGAACTGCGCAAGCGCATCCGCGAGCGCCTGGCGCTGGCCGCACGCCTGGTCGATCTGGAACCGGCCGAGGGCGAAGCGCCGGACGTGCGCCTCACCCGCGCGGTGCTGCAGCGTCATCTGCACGAGGGCAGCGAAAGCGCCGCCGCATTGAAACGCCGTCTGCAGGTGGCGGCCGACGAGATCGATCTGGCGTCCATCTTCACCATCCACGGCTTCTGCACCCGCGTGCTGCGCGAGCATGCGCTGGAGAGCGGCCATACCTTCGATCCGCCGGAACTGCTGGCCAGTGACCGCGAGCTGCTGGAGGAGCTGGCGGCCGACCTGTGGCGGGTGCACGCCAACGACCCGGCCACGCTGGAGCCGCTGACCTGGCTGTGGTCCAACCCGGACGCGCTGGCCGCCGATCTGCGCGCGTTGCTGGGCACGCCACCGCTGCATCCGCTGCCACAGCCGGTGACACTGGCCGATCCACACCCGGCATTGCAGAGCGCGGCAGAAGCACTGTCCGCAAGCGTGCGCGAGCATGGCGAGCAGTTCTTCATCGACCTCTGCGATGCGGTCGACAACAAGTGGCTCAACGGTGTGTCCTACAAGTTGGGTTGGCTGCATCCGCTGGGCCGGCAGCTGCTGGCTTGGGCAGGGCGCGCCGACCCGCGCGAGCTGCTGATCAGCGAACGCCTGCCGGCGCTGCTGCCGGAGGCGTTGGCCGCCAAGACCAACAAGAAGTTCGCCGAGCGCACGCCGTCATCCGCTTTGCAGGCGCCGTTGGCGCGCTATGTCGCGTTGCTGGCCGAACGCGATGCCTGGTTGCGCGCCACCGCGCTGGATTTCCTGCACGCGCTTCGCGCCGACGCCACGCAGCGGCTGCAGGCGCTGAAGCGCACGCGCCGGGTGCAGACCTACGACGATCTGATCGATGGCGTAGCGCTCGCCCTCGAAGGCCCGCAGCGACTGACGCTGGTCAGGCAGCTGCGCGCGCAGTACCGCATCGCGCTGGTTGATGAGTTCCAGGATACCGACGATCGCCAGTGGGGCATCTTCCACACCGTGTTCGGCGATTCGCCGGAGGTGCGCGAGCTGGGCTTGGCACCGGCGTTGTTCCTGATCGGCGACCCCAAGCAGGCGATCTACGGTTTCCGCGGCGGTGATATCCACACTTACCTGAAGGCCAAGCAGGTGGCGCAGCAGGCGCCGGTGCTGGACCAGAACTTCCGCTCGCGACCCGCTGTGCTGCGCGCGCTGCAGGCGCTGTACGACAACGCTGGCGAAGACGCCTTCCTCGAACGCGACATCCAGTTCGAGCCGGTGCGGCCCGGTGGCGTGCGCAGCGATGCGGACTACCAGCGCGACGGCCATGCCGCCGCGGCGCTCACCTTGCGCGTGCTGCGTAATGGCGGTGACAAGGCGATGAGTGCCGACGCCTCGCGTGACGCGGCCACCCAGGCCTGCGTGGCCGCCATCCACCAGATCCTGGTCGAGGCGCGTGCGGGCAATGCCGTGTTGCGCGGACGCCCGGTGCAGCCCGGTGATATCGCGGTGCTGGTGCGCTCGCATCGCGAGGCCACCCTGGTACAGCGCGCGCTGGCCGCGGTCGGCATTCCGGCAGTGGCAGCCGGCAAGCAGAGCCTGTTTTCCACTGCTGAAGCGCGCGATCTGCGTGCGCTGCTGCTGGCACTGCTGCAACCGGCTGACGAAGGCCGCCTGCGCGCAGCGCTGGCCACGGTACTGCTCGGCCAGCGCGCAAGTGCGATTGCGGCGATGGAACGCGAGGGTGACCTGCAACGCGGGTTCCAGGCGCAGCTGCTGCACTGGCGCGAGCGCTGGCAGCGCGGCGGTCCGTTCGCGGTGATCGCCGATGTCTGTGCCGCGCAGGGCGAGCGCCTGCTGGCGCTGATCGATGGCGAGCGCCGCCTGACCAATTACCTGCAGCTGGGTGAACTGCTGCAGGAAGCCTCGGCGCAGGCGCTGGGCATGCATGGCCTGCTGGATTGGCTGCAGGGACAGATGGCCAGCGCCGACCAGGATGACGAGCAGCAGCTGCTGCGCCTGGAATCGGATGCGCGCCGCGTGCAGATCATCACGCTGCACAAGAGCAAGGGCCTGGAGTATCCGCTGGTCTTCCTGCCCTTTGTCGGCATCGACGGCGGCGCACCGAACACCGCCTCGCACTGCACCGTGCACGTCGGCGGCGAGCGCCAGCTGCACTGGAAGCTGGATAAGGACGAGGCCTGGGAAGCGGCCAGCAGCCAGCGTGAGCGCGAGCAGCGTGCCGAGGATGCGCGCCTGCTGTATGTGGGACTGACCCGCGCCGAGCATGCGCTGTGGATCGCCGTGGGTGATCTGGCCGGGCTCGGCAAGACACGTCTGGCGCCGCTGCTGGGTGACCTGCAGGCGCTGCGCGCGCACGCCGATGTGCACATCGATGACAGTGAGATACCGGCCGCGCTGCCGCAGCTGGCGGCCGAAGTGGAGGGTGAGCTTCCGGCGGTGCGTGCACTGACCCGGCGCGTGCCGCATGACTGGTGGGTTTACAGCTTTACCCAGCTGGCCCATGCCGATGCTGGCGCCGGCGACGATATTGAAGCGGCCGCCACCGAGCTGCCAGCACCGGCGGCCGACGAACCGGCTGGCCCGGAACTGCCGCTGGAACCGGCCCTGCCGGAACCCACCGCGGCCGCCGAGGACAGCGCACCGCTCGATCCGCGCTTCATGGGCAGTCGCTTCGGCAACGTGCTGCATGAGGCCATGGAGAACGTCGACTTCGCTGCATGGGCGGATTGGCAACCGGGAATGGAAGCGCCCGAGGGGCAGGCCGAGGTGCTGCGCAAGGCGCTGCACGACGAAGGCTATGCCGATGTCGATCTGGACGACGGCGTCGCCGTGCTGGTGCCGTTGGTTGGCCACACGCTGACCGTACCGCTGCCCGAAGGCGGCGCCCTGTACAGCCTGGCCGAAGGCGAGCGCCGCGCGGAAATCGACTTCCATTTCGCCATCGAACCGACCACGGTGCCGGCGCTGCTGCAAGTCCTTCATGCGCACGGCGTTTCCAGTGGTCGTCGAGGCTTCGGCCAGCGTCGCCGCCTGGAAGGGCTGATGACCGGCATGATCGACCTGACCTACGTGCGCGACGGGCGCTGGTACGTGCTCGACTACAAGTCCAACCGCCTGCCCGGCTACAGCCCGGACCTGCTGGCCATTGCCATGCGGCACAGCGAGTACGACCTGCAGGCGCTGATCTACACCGTGGCCCTGCATCGCTGGCTGCGTTTCCGCCTGGGCGCGGCCTACGACTACGAGCGCGACATGGGCGGCATCCGCTACCTGTTCTGCCGCGGCCTGGATGCTGCCGGCAATGGCGTGCATGTGGATCGTTTCCCGTTGGCGTTGGTAGATGCGCTCGACGCGCTGTTCGCCGGTGGCGAGCAGGCCCAGGCCGAACTGGCCGCACGTGCCCGTGGAGCCAGCGCATGAGCCTGCTGAAGGAGCTGCACCAGAAGGGCCTGCTGCGCACCCTTGACCATGCCTTGGCGACCAGCCTGAAGCGGTTGCGCGACGACACGCCGGACAGCGTGGCGCTGGCGGCGGCGCTGGCCTCGCTGGCGGTGTCGCAGGGCCATGCCGGTTTCGATCCGGCGCAGCCGCAGCGCCTGCTGGAAGGCGTTCCGGAATGGCCGGATGCGCAGGACTGGCTTGCCCAGCTGCGTGCATCGCCGTGGGTGGCCACGCCGGACCAGGCTGAGGCCATCGCCGAGGATGCGCCGCTGGTGCTGGAAAACGGGCTGGTCTACCTGCGCCGCTACCGCGAATACGAGCGTCAGTTGGCGGCCGGGCTGCAGCGCATCGGCCGGCATCCGCTGCCGGCGCCGGACATGACGGCGTTGGCGCCGTTGTTCGCGCAGCTGTTCCCGCAGGCATTGAACAGTGAAGATCACCAGGCACGCGCAGCCGGCGTGACCCTGCGCCATCCGCTGGCCCTGGTCACCGGCGGCCCCGGCACCGGCAAGACCACCACCATCGCGCGCCTGTTGCTGCTGCTGGCGGCGCAGGCCCTGCACGCTGGCCAGCCGCTGCCCGAGGTGGCGTTGGCCGCGCCCACCGGTCGCGCAGCCGAGCGCATGGCCGAGAGCCTGCGCGTAGCCGTGCAACGCCTGCAGGAACAAGGACTGGACCCGACGTTGTGCAAGGCATTGCCCAGTACCGGTACCACCCTGCATCGCCTGCTCGGCGTGATTCCCGATTCGCCACGATTCCGACACCATGCTGACAACCCATTGCCGGTGGACGTGGTGGTGGTCGACGAAGCGTCGATGATCGATCTGCCGATGATGGCCAAACTGGTCGACGCGATCGCCAGCGGCACCCGGCTGATCCTGCTCGGCGATCCCGACCAGCTGCCGTCGGTCGAAGCTGGCGACGTGCTCAGCGCGATCCTGCGCGCCAGCGGCGATGGCATCGGCACCCGTGCTGACGACGCGCAGGCACTGCATGGTCTGCTGGCGCCGGCCACCTTGCAGCCGCCGGCGGCACCACGCGCCTTTGCTGGCCGCCGCGTGCAGCTGCAGCGCGGTTACCGTCAGAGTGATGCGCTGGACCTGGCGCCGCTGGCGCATGCCGTGCGCGAAGGCGACAGCAGCACCGCATTGCAGCTGCTGCGTGGCGGTTCACTGGCTGGCGTGCATTTCCATGAAGGCGAAGCCGATCCATTGCGTGGCCAACGCGAGCATCTGCTCGGCCACTGGCGCGCGCTGGCCGAGGCCGCTGATCCGGTAAGTGCCCTGCAGCAGGCCGGGCGCCTGCGCGTGCTGACCGCATTGCGCGAAGGCCCGCAGGGCGCGCGCGGGCTCAACAGCCGCATCGAACAGCTGCTGGCAGGCAACACCCCGGGCTACTTCCAGGGCCGCCTGCTGCTGGTCACCGAGAACAGCTACCGGCACCGCCTGTTCAACGGCGATATCGGCATCTGCCTGCGCGATGGCAGCGGCGCGATGGTGGCCTGGTTCCCCGGCGATACCGTCGAGCAGCCACGCGCCTTCCACCCGGCCGCGTTGCCTGCGCACGAAAGCGCCTTCGCGATGACCGTGCACAAGGCACAGGGCTCGGAGTTCGACGAAGTGTGGCTGCAGCTGCCACGCCAGGACAGCCGCGTGCTGTCACGCGAGCTGGTCTACACCGGCCTGACCCGCGCCCGCCAGGTCCTGCATGTGGCCGGCAGCGCAGAGGTGCTGCAGGCCGCGTTGAAGCGGCATGCCAGCCGATTGGGTGGTCTGGCCTGGCGGTTGGGTGCGGAAGAGGTGGCCGAAGCACCGGCACCCATCGAGCAACCCACGGTGCAGGGCCAGTTGTTCTGAACCGGGGTCGGATCCCGTTCCCACCGGGAACGGGCTCTGACCCCATCGCCCGAGACACGCCCGTTCCGGGTCGGAGCCCTCCCTTCGGGAGGGATCCGACCCTGCGTCATTCCGCGATCAGCACCAGGCCATCGGGGAACACGATCGCCGCTTCATCGGCGCTCACATCGAAGAACCCCACGCCGTACTTCTCGGCCAGGTCCTGCACGCGCCCATGCGCGCGCTCAGCCACCGAATATGCGAACGCACCGTAGATCACCTGCTGCCCGATGCTGTAATCGGTTACCTCGGCACGGTCGTCATCGTCGTTGCTCAACGGCCCGTTCAACGGCGGGAAGTCCTGCGCCATCTCCGCGAACCAGGCCTGCAGCGCCGGGCTGCTGACCGCCGGGTTGTCGTACTCGTGGCGCTCGTTCCACTGCGTCTGCTTTTCGAACCAGGCGATGAACGCCGCCGCCTCACGCGGGGCGGCGCTGGCCTCGAACACCATCATGTCGTAACTCATTGAACCGTCCTGTTGCAGTGCCGGGGTCTGTGGGCACACAGGGTAGCGCGCTACGTCTGCGTCCCCGTGTCCATTGCCAGCCCCGGCGCCAACGCTTTTGCCTCCGGGAACAACGCGAAGCGCAGTCCGATCAGGCCCATCAGCGCCTCGTCGCGGGCCTTGCAGGCGCCCACGCTGCCAACCCGGCCCAGCGAGGTATCCAGCCGCTCGCGCAGCGCCTCAGCCGCCACCATCGGCTTGCGCGCGGCAATCTGCCGGCGGTAGTGCGCGGCGATTTCCTCGAGGATGTGCTCGACCGCCTCGCGGCTGCGCTCGGGCAGTTCCAGACGGGCGCGGCGCAGCTGCAGGATGTTCAGGCCGATGCGCGCCTCATTGAGCATGTCCACCGAAGCGATGTCACTGCCCTCGGGCGTCGCCGCCAGGCGCGGTGCGAGCAGGCCCAGCAGGTCGAGCATGCGCGCGGCGAAGCGCTGGCGGTCCTGCTGGCCACGTCCTTCGGCGGCTTCGGCCAGTGTGGTCCAGCCCTGCCGCACCAGCCGGCGCGCGGTCCATTCGGCACCCACCGAACGGAACAGGCGGGTCATCACCACCGCAAAGCCAATGCCGATGAACATTGCGATGGACGAGTTGAGGAAGGTCTGGATGTTGGCGCTGTAGGTGTTCTGCAGGCTCAGCAGCGCAGCCAGGTTCACTGTCAGCGGCAGCGCGAACAACGCGCTCTTGGGGTGGTGCAGCATCAGCCCCAGGGGCAGGAACGCCACCGCCAGCACCAGTGCCAGCAGGCCAAAGTCGTGCACGGCCGGGAACACGCCGAACAGGTACACGCCGGCCACCACCGAGGCGACCATCGCCCACACCAGGAACGACACCATGCTCGGTGCCGGATCGTCCTGTGCGGCGAAGAACGCGGCGGTCACCGCGGCCATCATCGCGCCGTTGCCGCCGCCTTCCCATCCCAGCGCGATCCACAGCACGCAGTAGCTCATCAGCGCCACGCCGGCACTGAGCGCGGAGAACAGCGCCATGCCGTAGTCGACGTGCTTGTCGGCGGCCACCCGTTCGGTGCGGATGCGGTAGTGCGCGCGGTCCAGCGGCGCGGTGCCGTGGTCGATGGCATGCTGCAGGGTGCGGCAGTCCTGCCACAGGTCCACCAGTTCTTCCAGGCGCAGCAGCAGGCTGGCCAGCTGCAGGTGCTGCAGGTCGCGGTCCACCTGCGGCTTCAGCGCACTGATGCGCGCGCGCAGGCGGGCGTACTCGCTGGCATTGGTCGGCCCGTCGAGCCAGTCGTGGATGGCGTCGATCAGCTCCGGCAGGCCTTCCGGCAACGCCTGGCCATCGCTGCGCAACGCACTCAGGCGGTCGGCGATCGAGGACAGCACCGGCAACAGCAGCAGCATGCGCTCGCGCAGGCGCTCCATCGACACCGCCGACCCTGCATGGCGTGGATCATCGCGGCGCAGGAATTCGATCAGCGCCTCGAACTGCACCAGATCGGCGGCCAACCGGTTGCGCGGCGCGTGTGCACGGCCACGTTCCAGGATCTGCCGGCACCACTGCGCGGCGTCCTCCATCCAGTTGCCGATGCGGGCGCGCAGCATCGGGCGCACCGAGGCCGGGAACAGCAGCGAGGCGAACAGCACCGCCACCACCGTGCCGAGGATGATCTCCTCGCTGCGCGCCACCACCGTGTCGAAGATGGTTTCCGGCGAGGTCACTGCGGGGAAGCCGATGAAGGCGGTGGTGTAGCCGGCCAGCAGGAACGCGTAGCCGCGCGGCCCGCGGTTGAGCAGGGCCATGAACAGGCAGCCGGCCAGCCAGATCGACATCGCCGCGCTCAGGACCAGCGGCGTTTCCACCAGTGCCGGCAGCACCAGCAGGGTGGCCAGGCCGGCCACCAGGGTGCCGACGATGCGGTACACGCCCTTGGCACGGGTCGGGCCCAGCAGCGGCTGGCTGACGATGTACACCGTGCCCATCGCCCAGTACGGGCGCGACAGGTTGCCGGCCATGGCGATGTACAGCGCGGCCACCGCGGCCAGGTAGGTCTTGATCGAGAACAGCCAGGCCTGGCGGTCGGTCAGCGCGTTCATGGCTTACTTCGCTGCGGTCGAGGCGTTGGGCGCGGCGGCGCTGGCCTGCCAGCCACCACCCAATACCAGGAACAGGTGGATCTGGTCGCGCGAGACCTGCGCTTCGGCAGCGGCCAGGGTGGCATCGCTGGTGGCCAGGCTGCGGTCGGCATCCAGGCTGGACAGGTACGGCGTGCGGCCACCCTGGTACAGCCGGCGGTTCTGCTCGGCAGCCAGTGCGGCCTGTTCCTGCGCGATGCGCAGCGACTGCAGCCGGCGCAGGTCCTGCGCATAGCGGTCCAGCGCGGTCTGGGTCTCGCGCAGCGCCTGCAGGACCGTGTGGTCGAACTCGGCCAGCGCCGCGTCGGCACCGGCTTCGGCGGCGTGGATGCGCGCGTGCGTGCCCGACGACGGCAACGTCCACGAGATCAGCGGGCCGATCGACCATTGCTGGGTCATCGGCGTGCCGAAGTCTTCCAGCAGGCCGGCGGCACCCACCGAGGCACCCAGGCGGATGTCCGGATACAGCTCGGCGGTGGCCACGCCAATGCGCGCGGTGGCCGAGGCCAGCTTGCGTTCGGCCTGGCGCACGTCCGGGCGGCGCTGCAGCAGCGCGCGGCCATCACCGACCGGCAGCGGCTGCGCCAGGCCGGGCGCGTGTGCACAGTCGATCACGCCAGCCGGCAGCTGGCCCGGGGTCTGCCCGAGCAGGGCGGCCAGCGAATAGGCGGCCGCCGAGCGCTGCGCATGCAGCGGCGGCAGTGCAGCTTCCAGCAGCGCCACCTGGGCATTGGCGCGGGCCAGCTCCGGCGGCGTGCCACGGCCAGCCGCGATCAGGCGCTCGGTAACGGTGCGGCTGCGCTGTTGCAGCTGCAGCGAATGCTCGGCCACGTGCAGTTCGTGGTTGGCATGGCAGATTTCCAGGTAGCTGTCGGCCACCTGGGCGACCACACTGACCTGGGCCAGATCGCGTGCCGCCGCCACCGACTGCTCGTCGGCACGCGCCGCTTCGGCGCCGCGCTTGAGCTTGCCGAACAGGTCGAACTGGTAGCTGACCGCGAACTTGCCATCGGCCAGGTTGATCACCGGCAGCTCGTGCTCCTGCAGGAACGATTCGGCCGACAGCTGCGCGCGGCTGACGCCGGCCTCGGCCTCGTACTCGAAGCCGCCGGCGTCCAGCGCCTGTTCGTACACGGCGGCCGCACGTCGCAGGTGCGCATCGGCGGCCTTCAGTTCCACGTTGTCACGCAGCGCCTGGGTGATCAGGCCGTCCAGCACCGGGTCGTTGTACAGCGACCACCAGCGGTCGGGCAGCGCCTGGTTGGCGGCCACCTGCGGGTTCTGCGTATCGATGAAGGCCGCATTGGCCTCCGGGCGCTTGAACGCCGAGCCTTCCGGCAGCGCGTAGTCCGGGCCGACGGTCCTGCACGCGGCCAGGCTGGCCAGCGCGACGATCAGGCCGAGACGGGGCAGGGTGGCGTTCACAGGCCCGCCTGCGTCGGCGCGGTGCCGACCTTGTCTGCATGCTTGGTGCTGTTGGTCTGTACGGTCACCGTGGCGGTACGGCCGGCAATCAGCTCAACGCCCTTTGGCACTTCGTCGATGGCGATGCGCACCGGAATGCGCTGCGCCAGCCGCACCCAGTCGAAGGCCGGGGTCACGTTCGGCAGCAGGGTGCTGCCGTTGCTGCGGTAGCGATCCTCGATGCCGGCGGCGATGCTCTCGACATGGCCGCGCAGCGGCGCCGATTCGCCCATCAGGCGGATGTCCACGCGCTGCCCCGCGGCCACGCCGCGCAGGCGGGTTTCCTCGAAGTAGCCGTCGATGCGGAACGAGCCGGTGTCCAGCAGCGCCAGCACCGGCTTGCCGGCCACCACGTAGTCGCCCACGCGCATGGTGCGGTCGTTGACCCGGCCATCGGCCGGTGCGCGCACCTCGGTGCGGCCCAGGTTGAGCTCGGCCAGGTCGACCGCCGCCTGTGCGGTGCCCAGCGCAGCCTGTGCAGCCTGCAGCTTGGCGCGGCGCACTTCGGCATCCTCGGCGGCGACCAGATCCTGCAGGCTGCGGTCGCGACCGATCTCGCGGCGCAGCTGGGCGACCGAGGCCTGGCGCTCGGCCAGACTGGCCTTGGCCTGTTCCAGCGCGATGCGGTACCGCGCGCGGTCGACCACGAACAGCACGTCGCCCTTCTTCACCGCCTGGTTGTCGGCCACCTGCACCGTTTCCACCAGCCCGGACACGTCCGGCGCTACCTGCACCACGTCGGCGCCGACATGGGCATCGCGGGTCCACGGCTCATCCATGTAATAGACCCACAGCTGGCGCAGCACCAGCAGGGCGATGATCACGGCTGCGCTGGTGAGCAGCACCGGCAGGGTCTTCTTCACGATCTTGTTCACGATTGCATCCAACGCAGGAGGTGGAACAGCAGGCCCAGCACGATCCCGTACAGCGCCAGGTTGAACAGTGGCGGGTGCCATATATGGCGATAGGCACCGGCACGCTGCAGCAGCGCGTGCAGACCGCTGTTGACCAGGTAGGCCAACAACATCAACCCGAGCAGGGTCGGGACGAACACACCGTGGAGACTGAATTCACCGGGCATCGGTAGGGGGCGGGGGCGAGTGGGGGAGGGGAGGAACAACAGAACAACGGCAACGGGCAAAAGCCGCTGGCGTGTGCACGGCAGCGGCGGTGTTCGGGGGCAGCGCTCTTACGTGATGCGGTCGGCGGCCTCGGCCAGCAGGCGCCATGCCTTCAGCACGGCGTGCAGTTCATCCATGGAAAGCTCGCCGAACACGTCCTGGCGCAGGCCGATCAACTGGTCTTCCAGCTCGCTGACCAGCGCGTGGCCCGCGTCGGTCAGCCACAGCAGGTTGGCGCGGCGGTCGCTGGCGTCGCTTTCGCGGCGGACCAGGTCGCTGGCGCACAGCTTGTCCAGCAGGCGCACCAGGGAAGGCCCCTCCATGCCCAGCTGCTGGGCCAGCGCCACCTGGCGGATGCCACCGCCGGAGCGGCCGATCATCAGCAGCGGCATGGTGCAGGCGGTGGAGATGCCGTAGCTGCCGAGCCGGCTGTCGGCAAGGCGCTGCCACTGCCGCCCTGCGTACAGCAGGCCGGAGCTGAGCTGCATCTGCAGCACGGTGCGCTCGTCGAGGGGTCGGTCCATAAGAGATAGATAGGATACTACTAATTTCATTCCTATCAATGGTTTTTGCTGAATGGGTGGGTGGGTTGAGGAAAGCGTTGCGCCTGCCTGGTGCCGGGTGGGGCGGCGGGGGCCGGACGGG
>NZ_JAOCCT010000014.1:0-120886 GCF_029840555.1 Stenotrophomonas sp. GD03877
TGTGGGCAACACCACCAGCATCGGCAGCAAGACCTTCACCTACAACGATGCCAACCGCATGAACGCGGTGAAGCAGGGCAATGCCGTACTTGAAAGCTACGCCTACAACCATCGTGGGCAGCGCGTGCTGCGCACCCCGACCGGTGGAACTGCCCAGATCACGCTGTACGACGAAGCAGGGCAGTGGCTGGGCAACTACTCAGCCACTGGCCAGGCGCAGCAGCAGGCCATCTGGCTGGACAACTACCCGGTGGCGCTGATCAATGTGCCGAGTACCGGCGTGCCGGAGCTGGCCTACGTCCAGCCGGATCATCTGGGTACGCCACGTGTAGTGATTGATCCGGTGCGGGATGTCACGATGTGGGAGTGGAGCAACAAGAGCGAAGTATTCGGCAACCAGATTCCGAGTGCAGACCCGGACGGGGATGGTGTGGCGTTCGAACTGGCGCTGCGCTTCCCGGGCCAGCAGGCGACGGATGCGAGCGGGTTGTTCTACAACTACCAGCGGGAATACGACCCGTCGGTGGGGCGGTACTTGCAGAGTGATCCGATTGGATTCGACGGGGGGGTGTCCACCTTCTCCTATGTATCAGCCGATCCAGTGCAGGCAGCTGATCCGCTCGGATTGCTGGCCAATTGCACTTGCGTGGATGGTGGAGTTCATATCGACATCCCTATTCGCTTCAGTGGTGAGGGAGCTACTCCTGAGACTTTGAGCAAAATGATAAATGCAATTGAATCGACCTGGTCTGCGCCCGGATTTACAGTGACTGTTAGCCAGCCGGAGAAAGGTCGGTTAAACCGTGTTGAGGTTCCGCTGGGGAAGGGGGTGTCGACCGTAACCGGAGGCAGTGTCGGTAAATGGTATGCAGGAAACACTGAGTGGACGGCTGCGCACGAAGCAGGGCATTTGATGAAATTCAAGTACGATGGTCGTTTTGATATGTACGATGTGGTGTCGCAGGCGCCATCTCGTTCTACCAAGCCCGTTCCGGGGTGGGAGGGAAACATTATGGCAGAGCATCTTGGCGTTCCAGACGATAGGGTTCGGGACGCTATCAAGAAGCGGTTGAGGTGCAAATGATGGTGAGTCTACGCGTGGCTGCGCTGCTTCTTCCATTGCTGGGAGGCTGTGGTACTAGCCAGATCAAACACACTGAATGGAACTCAGATTGGGTGGATGTTTCATCAGATGAGATCATTCCTGGGAACTCGACGATACTTCGAAGTGACCGCTTGGCCACCTTGAATCCGCAGAGCGAAAAGTTGATTGCTCAGTGGATGCTCGATCAGAACTTGAGCATCATCCAAGCATCGGATGCTGCTGAGAAATTCGCGCCACTACAGTTGAATGGGTTAGTGCCGGCAGAGGGGGAGGCTGTTTATCTCGTCAGAGCTGCCTCGGGTGTAGGAGGCGGGAGTTTTGTCGGCTACATAAATGACAATGGGATTCTCATCTTGTACGGGGTAATGGGAAGTTGTGGGGAGCAAGTGCATCGAGTGGTTGCTGTGAGCCTGAATAAGAGGCCTGCCAAAGTCTTCGGAGGGTGCTCAGGGGCGCTTTGAAGATTCTTATGTGAGTGGGTCTGAGGTGGGAATAGGAAAGTGGGAATTTCATTTGCGAGTGCTCTGTTGGTGTGCTTGCGGACGGGGGCATGGATTGCAGTGGTTGAGCGGCTTGTAGCATTGGCCAAAGAGAAGGAGCTTGTGCCGCTGGCAAGCGCGGTGGCACATGGCAGCGTCGCGGCAGCGGCCTAACTCCTCTGGTGCGATGCAGACCCACACGCAGGAAATGAGCTAGATCGGACACCACTGGAAATGATGTGCCAGGACCCGAGGTTTGATGATGTGGTGCGTAGGTTCGACGCCGCAGATGGAACCTGCTGATGGAATTTTCTGAAAAGAGGTTCTACCGATGCGCCTGATGACCTCCATCTGCCCAGTTTGTGGCACTAGCGGGCAGCGCTTTCCGCTGCGATTTGCTCGAAAGCGTCAAGCGAAGATGTCCTGCCGAGGGTGTCGCGTCGAGCTTCGTTCAGATCCGCGGTTGGGCACGTACTCGCTCTATCTTCTGTACACACAGGTCATCATCCTGGTGTCGGCATTGCCGCTGATCGGGGCCAGTGTCGCGGGTGAATGGGCGCGGCTGGGAATGATCTGTGTGGTGGTGCTGGTGCTGTGCTGGCTGCCCGGCGCGATCAGGCACGCGCGAAGCCAGATCGTCCGTGCCACGCTGGATCCCAATCGCAGCTATGCGCGCAGGCCGGGTGTTTCGAGTAAGAACGTGGCTGCAGCGCCTGCACAGGGCAGTGATACCCCGAGTGCCAGTCCATGATCCTGCTGATCACTCCCTTCCTGACCGCAGGCTTGGCCGCGTGCGCATCGCACTCGGCAGGTGCTGTACGTTCTCCGCACGCCCCGATCACGTACCTCGGTACTGCCGTTGTGAAGGATATGACGCTCGGCCGGTTTCAGATCAGCTCGAAGAAGCACGGCAGCTACAGTTGCCTCTCGCAAGTGTGGACCGTCTCCTGCACGCGCGCGCGGCAACGACAGAGATTCGGGGTGCGGATGAGAGGGGCTGGCGTCTCTTCAATGCGGTCCTGGAAGAAGTCGAACCGTCCGATGCTCGCCTGGTAGTGGCACCCGACAAGGTGGGCAACTTTCTGTATCAAGGCGAGGGGCCTCATGGCCGGTGCGGTGCGCGAAGGGCAGACGCTGTCGATCGTCGTGCGCGATCTTCAGGGCTGCGAGCATCGCTCGTTGCCCTTCGTTCCGGAGCCGGATTGACGGGCAAGTGCAATTAGCTGGTGATGCGGCGGACCGCGCAGTTCCAGGCACCGGCAACGTCCACCGCGGGCTGGCAGCGTGCAGGCAACACAGGGGAAGATGGCGCGCCCGGAGGGATTCGAACCCCCGACCAATGGCTTCGGAAGCCACTACTCTATCCGGCTGAGCTACGGGCGCGTTGTAGAACCGCCGCGCCGTCGGCCAGTGCCGGGGCGGGCGTCGCAGCGCCATGAGGCGATGCGGGACGGGCATTCTATCCAGTTTCGCCGAACAAATCTCCCCCCATGGGCAAAGCCCTGCCGGAGGGGCAGGAGTATCCTATCGCCATGGCTGATACCCCCCTCACTTCGCCGCAGTCGCCGGCGACGCCGCGTTGGCGGCATTACTGGAGTCTGATGCGCGCTGATCGCCCGATCGGCACGCTGCTGCTGCTGTGGCCCACCTGGTGGGCGCTGTGGCTGGCCGCAGGCGGCCTGCCGCCACTGTGGACCCTGTTCGTGTTCACCGCCGGTGTGTGGCTGACCCGCTCGGCCGGCTGCGTCATCAACGACTACGCCGACCGCTGGCTCGACCCGCATGTAGAGCGCACCAAGGCGCGCCCGCTGGCCACCGGTGCGATCAGTGGCCGTGCCGCGCTGGCGCTGTTTGCGGTGCTGATGCTGGTTGCGTTCGGCCTGGTGCTGACGATGAACGGGCTGACCATCGGCCTGAGCTTCATCGGCGTGTTCCTGGCCGCCAGCTACCCCTACCTGAAGCGCTACACCCATCTCCCACAGGTCTACCTGGGCATGTCGTTCGGCTGGGGCATCCCGATGGCGTTCGCCGCCGTGCAGGGCGAAGTGCCGATGCTGGGTTGGCTGCTGTATGCCGGCAACATCCTGTGGTCCACCGCTTACGACACCTGGTACGCCATGGTCGACCGCGAAGACGACCTGAAGATGGGCTCGCACTCCACCGCGATCCTGTTTGGCGACCTGGATCTGGTCATCCAGGGCGTGCTGTACGCGCTGTTCCTGGCCACCATGGCGCTGGTCGGCGTGCGTGGCGGGCTGGGTGGCTACTACCTGGCCGGCGTGGCTGCGGCCACGGTGCTGGTGGTCTACGAATTCTGGATCTGCCGCAACCGCGAGCGCGGCCCCTGCTTCAAGGCGTTCCTGCACAACAACTGGGTGGGTGCCGCGCTGTTTGCCGGCATTGCCGTGGATCTGGCGCTGCGCTGAGACGCGCAGCCGAGCGTGGGCTCGGCTCTACAGGTGGCAACCCCGAAACCGGATATCAGTAGCGCCCGAGCCCATGCTCGGGCGGCGGTGCGTAGCGCCGGGCCTTCCGCCACCTACGACCAATAGGTGGCAGACAGCCCGCACCCCACCGCCCAGAATCGGGCCATCGAACCTGGGAGGGTAGGCGATGGCCTCGACGGCAGCAGTACAGGACGGCTGGATGGCACGCGCAGCGTTGCGCTCGGCCGCCTGGGCGGAAAAGTGGTTCCCCGATGCGTACGTGTTCGCGGTGCTGGGCGTGGTCATCGTCGCGCTGGCGGCGATGGGCTTCGGCTCGACCCCGCAGGCCACCGCCAGCGCCTTCGGCGACGGCTTCTGGAGCCTGATTCCCTTCACCATGCAGATGGCCTTCGTGGTCATCGGTGGCTATGCCGTGGCGACGGCGCCGGTGGTCGCGCGCTTCATCGACTTCCTGGCCCGGGTGCCGCGCACCGGTCGTGGCGCGGTGGTGTACGTGGGCCTGGTCAGCATGCTGGCCTCGCTGCTCAGCTGGGGCTTCTCGCTGGTGTTCGGCGGCCTGCTGGTGCGTGCGCTGGCACGCCGTACCGAGCTGCGCATGGACTACCGCGCGGCCGGTGCTTCGGCCTACCTGGGGCTGGGCGCGGTGTGGGCGATGGGGCTGAGTTCGTCGGCTGCACAGCTGCAGGCCAACCCGGCCAGCATGCCGCCGGGGCTGGTCGAGATCACCGGCGTACTGCCGTTCACCGAAACCATCTTCCTGTGGCAGTCGATCGCGCTGACCTCAGTGCTGATTCTGGTTTCGCTGCTGATCGCCTGGCTGACCGCACCGGCCGCCGGCAGTGCCCGCACCGCTGAAGACTTCCCCGGCGCCGCCCAGGCCGAGCCGGAGCCGCTGCAGCGACGCACGCGCCCGGGCGAGTGGCTGGAATACAGCCCGCTGCTGACCGTGCTGCTCTCGTTGCTGGCGTTCGGTTGGCTGTTCAACGAATTCGCCAACAAGCCGGTGGTCACCGCCATCGCCAACCTCAACACCTACAACTTCATGTTCATTTCGCTGGGCCTGCTGCTGCACTGGCGCCCGCGCAGCTTCCTCAACGCGGTGGCCAAGGCGGTGCCCAGCACCACCGGCGTGCTGATCCAGTTCCCGCTGTACGGCGGCATCGCGATGATCCTCACCCACGCTGCCGGCGGCGATGGGCAGACGCTGGCGCACCGCCTGTCGAGCCTGTTCGTGCACGTGGCCAGCACCGATACCTTCGCGCTGGTGATGGGCGTCTATTCGGCCGTGCTGGGCTTCTTCGTGCCCTCCGGTGGTGGCAAGTGGATCATCGAGGCGCCGTACGTGATGCAGGCCGCCAACGAACTGAAGGCGCACCTGGGCTGGGCGGTGCAGGTCTACAACGCGGCCGAAGCGCTGCCGAACCTGATCAATCCATTCTGGATGCTGCCGCTGCTGGGCGTGCTGGGGCTGAAGGCACGCGACATCGTCGGCTTCACCTTCATCCAGCTGCTGGTGTACATTCCGCTGGTGCTGGGCCTGTTGTGGCTGCTGGGGATGACCCTGGCGTACGTGCCGCCGGTGATGCCCTGAATGCAGCGTTGGCTTCCCTGCGTGAGCCGGGAAGCCAGCCTCGTTCAGCGCGTGTTTCCGGCTGCGAGCGCCATGAATGCGTGCAACGCCGATGTCGGCATGAGCACATGCCGAACCCGCATGAATCCTTCAGCCGCTTGTGCCACAAGGGCTTCTGCGCGTTCATTCACAGGCGTACACACAGATGTAGCCGCCCACCCACGCGTGATTAACCATTCGCTGCAGACGATGGCCACGTCCACCGCATTCCGCGAGTGGCTTTGGAGATCGGACATGGCACAGCAGAACCAGAACCCGAACCAGAAGCAGCAGGGCCAGCAGAACCAGCAGGATCAGCAGCAGGGCCGTGGCCGCGACCAGCAGCAGCAACAGCAGCAGGAACAGCAGAAGCGCAACCAGAACCAGCAGCAGGGCGGCCACGACGAAGAAGAATGATCGCGTTGCGCGTGCAACGTGACCGGCGAAGCCCCGCCCCGTGCGGGGCTTTGCTTATTCCAGCACGCCTATACGCTGCAGCACCGGCGCCGCCGACATGTCGTTCGGATTGGTGCCCGGCTGATCCTGCGGCACGTCCATGCCCATGCCGCGGTAAAGATCGACCCAGTGCTGGGCGATCTGCCCGGTCTGCGGGTTGCGGAAGTTCATCGGCTGCAACGCGAACACGTGGTGCGCACGGAACGCACGCTCGATGAAGTCCGAGCAGTAATAGCTGTCCTCGTTCAACACATACGACGTGTTGTAGGGCTTGCCCAGCATCGTGCGCGCGGTGGCCACCGCATCCTTGATGGCCGCCTGCTGCGGCGCGCGCAGGCGATAGACCACGATCTGCCGCTGCTTGGCGCGCGCCTCCTGGCGGAATTCGATCAGTGACTGCCGGCGCGACCCCTTCTCGTCGGCGTGCAGCACATCCCAGCCTTTCGGCGCCGAGGCGACCAGGGCGACGTGATCGAAGCTGGGTGCGCCCTGCGTGCCGGTGGCATCGTCGATGGCCGCGCTCAGGCCGCTGCGGCCGGCGGTGACGAACAGCAGGTCGCCTTCGTGGACATCGACGGCCAACGCCACGCCCGGCCACAGGGCGGGCAGCAGCAGGCCGATCAGGAGCAGGAGGCGATGCATGAGGACTCTCGGACAGGCGGAATGCCGGAATTGTAGGGTGCGCGGTAGCATGGAGCGACCGGACCGGATTCAGGATGAGCCCATGCGTCGATACCCTTCTCCTGCACTGCTGGTGCTTGCCTGCGGCGCGGTGCTGGTTGCCTGCACGCCAGCGCCGCAGCCACCACAGACAGCGGCCGAAGCCGTGACTGCCGCAGCGGCGCCGGCGACCAGCGCCACCGAGCCCACACCTGTGGCTGCAGCCAGTGAATGCCCCTACCCGGAATTCGATACGTTCCTGAAGCATTTCGGCAACGAGATCACGCTGCAGGAAAAGGCCACGGCCGATCCGCTGCTGGACAGCTACATCGATGCGGAGGCCGAGCCGGAACCGCGCAAGGTGGAAAGCCGGGTGGCGCTGGCCGATGTCGAGTGGCCGGTAATGCCCGATCCTGCCGCGTTGGCCGGGCAGGGCCGCGAAATGCAGGTCATCCCCCTGGCCGATGGGCAACGGCAGGTGCAGATCCGTACGCCGGACAGCAGCGACCAGCAGACCTATACCTTCGCGCAGGCGCCTTGCTGGACACTGGTCAAGCGTGAGGACGAGTCGATCTGAAGCCTGATCCGGCACAGGCGTGGCGGGCCAGTGGCTGCTAGGCTCGATCCCTGGTCCAGGCAGGGAGACGCCGATGCAGGCTTTCAGGAAGCGCACCACCACCGCCGCCGTCGTCGCCGTATTGGCGATAGCCCACTTCAGCGGCGCCCAGGCACAGTCGGTGCATGCCGATGACCGCACCTACTTCGCCAGCGCCGCGTCCGAACAGACCGCGCGCGACTCGCTGGGCAAGCGCGTCGAGGCCCTGCAGCAGGCGTCCACCCTTGCACCGGCGGAACGCTTCCAGCAGGCCGAGGTACTGGAAGCGCAGTGCCTGCGTCATCTCGGCTACCTGCACCTGCAGTCCGCCCGCAACGCACGCGATCTTCGCCCGGCACAGGCGATGGAGCAGGCAGCGGGGCTGTGCAGCCGCATCGCTCGCAGTGGTCGCGCCGCACTGCGCGAGGCACCCGCAGATGCAGCGTGGGCAGCACCGTATGGCTTCCTGCGCGCACGCGCGCTGAAGGAGGCTGCCACCCCGGCCAACGCCGCGCTGGATGAGGCCGTGGAGGCACTGGCCGATCCGGCGCTGGACAGCTTCGCGCGCCTGCGCGGGCAGATCCTGCGCAGCGCCGAGTATCCGCAGATCGAGCACGACGGCCGGCACTGGGACACGGGGCGCGACAAGCAGGCGCTGGCCCAGCAGCCCGACCGCGCGCTGCGCGAGGCCGGCTGGAAGGGCTACTGGCAGGGGCTGCACTCGCGCCGTGAGCCGATGGCTTCGGTGCTGCTGGGGCTGGTGCAGGTGAATGACGCGGCCGCACGCCTGCAGGGCGATGGCTCGGCGCCGGCACACGGCTACCAGCGCATGGGTCTGGATACCGCCGTAGTGAATGCAACGCTGGTGGCGATCGAGCAGCACGCGGGGGACCGCCGCGCCTACCAGGACATGCTGCTACGCCACGCTGCGCGATCGGGCATCGACGCGCCGCAGATCTGGGATACCACCGTGCCCGATGCCGGCTACACGCCACCAGTGCTGACGCTGGCGCAGCTGCGCGACAACGCCGCCGATGCCATGCAGCATCTGGGGCCAGCGTACGTCGCCGAACTGCGCGCGCTGCTCGATCCAGCCAACCAGCGCATGGACCTGGCCACCGAACGCGGTGACCGCAGCCAGGACGCGTTCTCGGTGAGCGCTCCCGGTGTGCCGGCAATGCTGTTCGTTGGCGTGCGCCGTGGCGATCTGGAAAGCGATGTCGAAATCGCGCATGAAGCGGGTCATGCCGTGCATGGCGAGTGGATGCAGCGCGGTCATGCGTCGCCGCTGCAGCGCAATGGCAGCCAGTGGCTGACCGAGGCGTTCGCGATCTACAACGAGCTGCGCTTCCGCGACCAGCTGTACCAGCAGGCACAGGACCCGCGTGCCAAGGCCTATTACCTGAAATCGCTGCTGGACGACATGGTGCTGCAGCTGTTCACCTCCTCCGAGGAAGCGCAGCTGGAGCAGTCGATCTACCAGGGCGTTGCCGCCGGTACGCTGGGCACCGCCGATGATCTGGACGCGCTGACCGGGCAGGTGCTGGCGCGCTTCGGCCAGCAACCGGAGCGCTACCCGCAGCTGCGCAACACCTGGATCGGCAAGCGCCTGATGTATGAAGACCCGAACTATCTGGTGAACTACCTGTATGCGGGGCTGCTGGCCGTGCAGCTGTATGTGCAGGACCAGCGCGACCCCGACGGGTTCCGTGAGCGTTATCTTGCCGTGCTTGGCGAAGGCTTCGATCGCGCGCCGGACGAGCAGGTGGCGCAACTGCTGGGGCACGCGCCAGACTGGGCGGCCCTGGTGGATGCCGATCTGCAGGTGTTCAACCAGGCGGTGGCACAGCTGCAGGCGCTGCATGCGCGGATCGAGGCAGGGCAGGGTACGTGAGCATGCTGCGCGCAGGACAGCGGACTGCAGCCATGAGGTGGCTGTTGTTGCTGCTGTGCCTGCTGCCGATGGCGGCGCTGGCGGCAATCCCGGTCCCGGCGCTGGACGATCCCGTGGTGGACACTGCCAACGCGCTGTCCGCCGAAACCCGCGCCACCCTGCGCAGGCAGGCGATGCAGCTGCAGGTGCAGAAAGGTGCGCAGCTGCAGGTGATGGTGGTACCCAGCGTGGGCAACGAGGGCATCGAGGCCTACGCCCAGCGGGTGTTTGATCAATGGCAGCTGGGCCGCGCCGGTATCGACGACGGTGTGCTGTTGCTGGTGGCGGTGCAGGACCGCCGCGTACGCATCCAGACCGGCTATGGCCTGGAAGGTGCGCTACCGGACGCGTACGCCGCTCGCATCATCGACAACGCGATCGTGCCGCGCTTCCGTGAAGGCGATTTCGACCAGGGCGTGCTTGATGGCACGACGATCATGGTGGCGCTGATCGAAGGCGAGGACCTGCCTGCATGGGAAGCGCCGTCGGCCAGCAATGTGCTGCCTGCGGACTGGCGCCGCGCAGACTCGGTGGTGGCGTTGACCCTGCTGGCCGGCTTCCTGGCCGGGCTGTGGCGCTCGCCGCCGCCATTCCCGCCTGCGAAGACCGAGGACGATTTCAGCGGCAGCCGTCGGGAGCGGCGGCGCAAGGCACTGGCCGCCAATGCGTCGGCACCGAGGCCGAGCTGGCCGACCTTGCCGGCCTGGGGGCGTCCGATGCTGGTGACAGGGGTGGTTGCCGCAGGCGCGCTGTCCGTGGCGTTGCTGCTGCCACGCCACCTGCTGCCGGGCCTGTGCTTCGTGATGGCGCTGGGCGTGCCGGTGGCGGCCCTGCTCGGCTGGTGCTGGCGTCGCAGCCGCGGGGTGCGCATCGTCCTGTGCGGCATGCTGGCACTCAGCGCGGTCTTGCTGGTGCAGGCGCTGCTTCGTGGCCAGCTGCCACCGAGCCTGGCCCGGCATCTGCTGCTGCAGGCGGCCGCGGGCGTTGTCACCCTGATGGTGTTCCTGCTGGTGCAGGCCTGTCGCACACGCTGGAAGAAGAATCGCAGCAGCTTCGTCGTGCGCATGACGGTGCTGGTGCTGTTGACCCTCGGTTATGCCGCGGGCGCGTTGCTGGCGATCCATCGTGCCGAAGGTGACGATCCACGGCTGCTGGCGATGATTGTGTCAGGTGTGTGTGGCGTGCTGCTGTACTTCGTAGGGTTGTTCACCATGTTGCCGGGCGAGCGCGCACGTGGCCGGGTTTCGTCACGCCGTGAACGCAGCGCGTCCAGTTCGTCATCCAGCAGTTCGTCGTCGAGCAGCTCCAGCAGCTGGTCCGGAGGCGGTGGCCGCAGCGGCGGAGGCGGCGCGTCCGGCAGCTGGTAGCTCAGATCGCCTGTACCCGCCAGCCGAGTGCAGCGTCCTCCACAACGCCCGGGCCGGCCACGTCGCCGACCTGCAGCAGCAGGCCCTGTGCATTGGGCAGGTCCTTCTGCTCGGGGAACCAGCGTCGGTCCGCAGCGACCACGATCAGCAGGCCCTCGTCGTCGCCCATCGGCGCGAACTGCGGCGAAGGCGGGCTGATCGGTTGCAGGCCGAACCGCAGGCTGGACTGCTCGCGCACCGCATCGACATCATGACTGGGCAGGCCGACTTCGCTCAGGCAGGTCAGTTCGCTGCCGTGGAAGGCGCCCTGATGCGCACTGGCCGGCAAGCGGCGGCGGCCGATCAGTTCCAGGATCAAGCCATCGGGGCCGGTGAAGTACACCGACTGCGACTGCCAGCTGCTCTCCAGCGCGAAGTAGTCCAGTCCCGCCGGATTGCGCTGCAGTGGCGTGCGTTCGCGCAACCAGGTCATCGCCTCGCCGAAGCGGTTGTCCGGCACGTTGAACGCCAGGTGCACACCACCGAGCGGACGTCCTTCAGCGGGCTGCAGTTCGATCGTGCTCCAGCCGATGTGCACATGATTGCCGACCACGCGCTGCTGCAGCACATCGTGGAAGTAGCTGGCCACGGCACCCACGTCAGATACCGGCAGAGTGAGGTGCAGCAGGCGCATGATCGGTTCTCCGTGGACGCGTCCACTGTAGCGCCAGGCCATGCTCGGCGGCCACTAGCGCAGTGAATGGTCAAAGAACCGTATCGCTGCATCCACTGCCTGCGCGTGGGTCTGTGTCTTTGGCACCGACGTAGTGCACAGGTCCTGCAGCCGCTGCTGCCCGGTCGCGGTGCACGCGGCCAGGAAATCATAGTGGCCCACATCGGCCAAGCGCTGCAGTTCCGCGCCCGGAATCAGGGCCCCGGCGGCCGCGCCATTGGTCTGTGGCGGCGCAACCGTGTCAGCCTCACCCAGCACGATCGACACGGGCAGCCGCAACGAGGACAGCTGCTCGGGCGCGAAGGCCTGGATGATCGCCGGAGCCAGCAGGAATGCCGCCCGCACGCCGGGAATCGCGCGCGCGTCGTTGGCCTGGGAGATCCAGGGCGCCAGTGCTGGAGAGGCCGCAGCGGCAACGCGCGCTTCCATTGAGTGCGTTGCGGCCTCCTGTTGAGGCCGGCAGACGCCGTCATCCGGATGTGCGGTGCAGAAGGCCAGCAGTCGCTGCAGGTCCGGTCGTGCACCGGCTGCCAGCAGCGCCGTGTAGCCACCGGCCGAGAACCCGGCAACACCCAGGCGTTCAGGATCGACGTGCGGGCCCAGCACTGGATCGGCCCGCACGGCCGCCAGGGCGGCGCGCAGGTCATCCGCACGCAACCAGCTCAGGATGCTGCCGGGCAGGGTCATCGTGTCAATGCCGTTGTTGCCTGGATGATCGACCGCGATCACCAGATACCCGGCCCGCGCCAGCGCGGTGCCCAGCCAGCCCATCATGCGCGCACTGCCGCCGTTGCCATGCGAGAGCAGCAGCGTTGGCAGGCGATCACCTGCGACGGGAGCCTCCATCGCGGCACGTCCGACGTCGAACAGCGGCGCGTCGGGCGGGCCGATGGTCAGGGCGGTTTCCCGGCTGCCGGCCAGCGCTGGATACCAGACCGTGTAGCGCAGCGCGTCGTGGTGCTGCGCATCGCGTACAGCCGCGCTGGCCACCGTGGTGGCGCCGTGGCGCTCGCCGGCTGCCTGCGTCTCGCTGGCATCGGCCACGACAGTGAAGACCATGAGGATCATTCCCAGCACAGCAACCGTCATGCGCATCTTCAGTTCCTTGTCAGTTGGGACGTTCGTCGACTGGCAGCCAGATCTCCACGCCGCCGTTGCCGGTGTGCTCATCGAATCGGGCGTCGTAGCATTCCAGATCCGGTGCATCGGCAAGGCTGAGGTTGGACGCAGGAAGATAATGATCCAGCAGCCAGAACCAGGTCGAGCGGATGGCCGAGATGTGCGCGCCGTGCCAGGCCACCAGATAGCGACGCGGCAGAATGTGCACACTTTGCCAGTGCGCAGGCGCGCTCGGCACCACGCTTGCCGGCAGTGCGGCGATGTAATCGAAGCCGCCATCGTTGTCGCTGTTGCAGCACACACCGAAGCTGATCGGTGCGGGCGTCGGCCATTCGCGGTTGAGCTGCGCCCATTGGCCGGGAATAGCGCCGCCACTGTCGCGGGTATGCCGCATGCCGATGCCCACCACCTGGAAAGCGGGCGTGTCGAGCAGCCGCGGCGCTTCACCGCAGGGCGCCGGCGCATCATCCACGCGAATCGCCTGCACCAGCGTCAGCCCATCGGTGCCCTGTTCGCGTACGCGCTCCGGCGTCTGCCCGAACTGTTCACTGAAGGCGCGGGTGAACGCGGCATGGGTGGTATAGCCGGCCCCCAGCGCGACCTGCAGGATGTCGCCCGCACCGTTGGCCAATCGTTGCGCGGCCGCGGTCAGGCGCCGTCCCCGCAGGTAGCGCACCACCGAGGTACCGGTGCGGGCCTGGAACAGGCGTGAAAGATGGAAGGGTGACAGTCCCGCCGCAGCGGCGATATCGGCCAGTGCCAATGGCCGGTCCGCATGGGTTTCGATGTACCACAACGCCTTGCCCGCCGCGCTCATCTGCCTTTCCCCGAATCCAATGCCGGCACAGTAGCGGATCGGCAGGCGCGGCGCTTAGCAGTTCTTGCGCCTGTGCGGCATCAAGCTGTCGTACTGACGTCATGCCTCCTTCACACATCGGGCCGAGACTGCGCGCCTTGTCCAGGCCTGTTGTGTCCGCACAGGTGCTGGCCCCGTCGCGTCCTCCCGGAGTCCTGCTGTGCATCGTTCGAAGCTTTCGCGCTCCATCCTCCTTGCCCTTTCCATGGCCAGCGCAGGAGGCGCGATCGCAGCGGAGGCCGATGCGATCGACGCCGCAGGCGGTAGCCGTGCCGTGCCCACCCAGCTCGATGCGATGCTGGTCACCGGCACCCGCGCGTCCAACCGCACCCAGTTCGAAACGCTGGCGCCGGTAGACGTGTTCACCAAGGAAGACATCAGGTCCGTTGAATCCACCGACCTGAAGGACGTGCTGGCGCAGCTGGTGCCGTCGTTCGTGGTGCAGCGCCTGCCGATGGCCGACGGGCAGGTGTTCGTGCGTCCGGCCACCCTGCGTGGCCTGTCGCCGGACCAGACCCTGGTGCTGGTCAACGGTCGTCGCTTCCACCGCAGCGCGCTGCTCGGCAACCGTGGCGCGCAGGCCGCCGACCTGGCGCAGATTCCGACCAGTGCAATCAAGCGCATCGAGGTACTGCGTGATGGTGCGTCTGCGCAGTACGGCTCGGACGCCATCGCCGGTGTCATCAACATCATCCTCGAAGATGGTCCGGGCACCGAGATCACCGCCGGCTATTCGCAGTACGCGCAGGGCGACGGTGCCTCGCGCGACTTCAGTGCGCGCACCGGCTGGTCGCTGGGCGACTATGGCAGCCTGGTGCTGTTCGCCGAATCGTCCAACTCCGATGCCACCTCGCGCACCCGCCAGCGCCCCGATGCCATTGCTTTCCAGGCTGCGCATCCGGAGCTGGATGTGCCAAACCCGGTGCAGCGCTGGGGCCAACCGGAACTGGAGAGCCGCCGCGTCGGCTTCAACGTCAAGGCCAACGCCAGCGAGACGCTGGAGCTGTATGCGTTCGGCCTTTACAGCCACAGCGATGGCGTCAGCGATTTCAACTGGCGCAACCCGGACACCACCACCGGCGCCTACCGCACCACCGCCATTTTCCCGGGCTGGAACCTGCGTTCGCTGTACCCGGTGGGCTTCAGCCCGCAGTACGGCAACGTCCAGAACGATCTGCAGCTGGTCGGCGGCCTGCGCGGTGAGATCACGCCCAAGCTGCGCTGGGATGTCAGCGCCTCGTACGGCCGCAATGCCATCGACTACAGCCTGAAGAACTCGATCAATGCTTCGCTGGGTCCGGCCAGCCCGACCGCGTTCGACCTCGGCCGCCTGACCCAGACCGAGAAGAACGCCAACGCCGACTTCAACTACGAGTGGGACGTGGGCGCGCTGTCCAAGCCGATCAACGTCGCCTTCGGTGGCGAGTTCCGCCAGGAGACCTACCAGGTGCGCGCCGGTGATCCGGCCTCGTACGCGGTGGGCCCGGGCGCGGCCGCAGGCCTGGAGGCCAACTCCAATGGCGCACCGGGCTTCTCGGCCAGCCAGGCCGGGCAGTGGAGCCAGCGTAGCAAGGCGGCCTATGTGGATATGGAAGTGCCGCTGGGCGAGCGCTGGAGCATCGGTGCGGCCAGCCGCTACGAGGACTTCTCCAGCTTCGGCAGCACGCTGGACGGAAAGCTGTCGGCGCGCTTCGCGATCACGCCGGACGTAGCCCTGCGCGGTACCGTGTCCACCGGCTTCCGTGCGCCGACGCCGGCGCAGCTCAACACCACCAGTACCACCCAGGGCCTGGACACGCGCACCCTGCAGATCTTCACCAGTGGCCGCCTGTCGCCGAACGATCCACTGGCGCAGCTGCTTGGGGCCAAGCCGTTGAAGCCCGAAGAATCGCGCACCGCCTCGCTGGGCCTGACCTGGCGCACCGACCTCGGCCTGTCCGGGTCGGTGGACGTCTACCAGATCAAGCTCACCGACCGCTTCAGCCAGTCGGCCAGCTTCGCCATTCCAGCCGGTACGCCCAACCCGCTGGGCTATACCTCGGTGAACTACTTCACCAACGACTTCGACACCACCACCACCGGCGTGGACGTCGTCGGCAACTACCTGCGCGATCTCGGCGCCGGCCGCATGACGTTGACCCTGGCCTACAACTACAACCGCACCCGCGTGGACAACGGCAGCACCTCGGTGGCCACCAACGAGACCCAGCGCGTGCTGTTCGAAGACCGCCTACCCGAGCACAAGGGCAGCCTGACCGGCAGCTGGGACATCGGCGCCTGGTCGCTGATGGCGCGCATGCGCTACTACGGTGCCTGGACTGATTCCAGCGGCAATGCGGTGGGCGACATCTACCAGCGCTTCGGTGCGATGAGCTTCCTCGACCTCGCGGTGGGCTATCGCATCAACGAACACCACAGCCTTCGCGTCGGCGCCGACAACGTACTGGATCGCTACCCGGATGAGGCCGTGTTCCAGGCCAGCCGCGGCCTGATCTACTCGCGTAATGCACCATATGACACCGACGGTGCCAACCTGTACGCACAGTACCGGTTGAGCTTCTGATGGACCCGGCCCGCCGCTCCCTGTTGCGTGCCGGCACCCTGCTGCCCGCCGCAGCCGCCCTGTCTTCACTGCCGGCCAAGGCGTCCGCGCGTTACGCTGCGCCCATGCAGATTCCCGCAACGACCGCGGCGCCGGACGTGCTGGCCCGCGATGAAGGCTACTGGGCCGCCGTGGCCAGCCACTTCGACATCACCGATGAAGTGAACCACCTGGAGAACGGCTACTGGGGCGCGATGGGCCGCGAGACGCTGGCCAGCTACCAGCGCCACACCGCTGAAGTGAACCGTGGCAACGCCTGGTACGGTCGTCGTGAGTTCCCGGCGCAGTACATGGCGGTGCAGCGGCAGGTAGCCGAACTGCTGGGTGTGGGTGCGGATGAGATCGCACTGACTCGGGGTGCCACCGAGGCGATGCTGGCGTTGATTGGCGGCTACAACCGCCTGCAGCCCGGCGACCAGGTGCTGTATGCCGACATCGACTACGACAGCATGATCGGCGCGATGCGCTGGCTGCAGCAGCGCCGTGGCGTGCAAGTCGAGCGCATCGGGCTGCCGGCGGTGCCCGACCACGCGCAGATCCTGCAGGCCTACGAGGCCGCGTTCGCGCGGCTGCCACGCCTGAAACTGGTGCTGCTGACCCAGGTCAGCCATCGCCACGGGCTGGTGCTGCCGGTGGCCGAGATTGCCGAGCGTGCGCGCGCACGCGGTATCGATGTGATCGTCGATGCTGCGCATGGGTTTGGCCAGATCGACTACGCGGTGCCACAGCTGAAGGCAGACTTCGTGGGCATCAATCTGCACAAATGGATCGGCGCGCCGGTCGGCGTCGGCGCGATGTATGTGCGCAGGTGCCGCGTTGCGGACCTCGACCCGTACATGGGCGAGACCGACGACGGCCGCGTGGGCAGCCGCGTACACACCGGCACGGTCAACTTCGCCGCCTACCTGGCACTGCCGGAAGCGATCGCGCTGCACCAGCGCATCGGCGTGGCCAACAAGCAGGCGCGCCTGCGCTACCTGCGCGAGCGCTGGACGCTGCCGGCACGGCAGATGGCGCATATCGAAGTGCTGTCTTCGCCGGATCCGGCGCTGGCCAGCGCATTGGCCAGCTTCCGTTTGCGTGGGCGCACCAGCGTGGCAGACAACATGGCGCTGCAGAAGCGCCTGCTGGACGAGCATCGCGTGTTCACCACGCATCGCGACGGGTTGGACTCCGGCGCCTGCGTGCGGGTGACGCCGTCGGTGTTCACCCGGCCGCAGCAGATGGATGCGCTGGTGCAGGCGCTCTCCGCCCTGGCCTGACCCTGCTTTGGTAGGTGCCAACCTTGGTTGGCACATTCCAACCGTGCCGGGGAATCTTCCGCCGGCCAGCGGCCGGCACTACCGATCCTCCTCCAGCCTGGTGGGTGCCGACCGTTGGTCGGCACATCCCATTCCACGATCTACGTCCGATCTGGTGGCTGCCAACCTTGGTTGGCACATTCCAACCGTGCTGAGGAATCTTCCGCCGGCCAGCGGCCGGCACTACCGATCGGGTGGGGGGCTACCGCTCGATCGCCGGCAACGCATCCGACAACAACAACCGGTCAATCCGCCGCAGCGCACTTTCCAGCTGCCGTCGGTCCGCGGCCAGCCCCAGCGACAACCGCACGCCGTACTGGTGCGAGACCCCCGGCGGGCAGAACGCCGATGACGGCGCAATCGCCAGCCCCTGTAGCTGTGCGGTACGCACCAGCGTGGCGTCGGTCCACGGCGCCGGTATCCGGCACCACGCATGCAGGCCTTCCGCGCGCTGCAGCAGCGACGGTGCCAGCAGGTAGCGCGCCATGCGCGTGCGCTCGCGTGCCTCGGTGCGCACCTGGGCCAGCAGCGACTGGGCCGAACCATCCAGCAGCAGTTGGCTGGCCAACGCCGAGACCAGCGGATGCCCCATCAGTCGCGTCGCCCGCAACGCCGCCGTCATCGCCTCGGCATGCGCCGCGCTCGGGCAGCGCACGAACGCGGTGCGCAGGCCGGGGCTGATCACCTTGGACAGCGTCGCCACGTAGAACACATGACGCGGTGCCAGTGCCGCCAGCGGTGTAGGTGCATCTTCGGCAAGGTGCCAGTACGGATCATCCTCGATCGCCAGCAGGCCTTCGCTCTCCAGTACACGCGCCAGCGCCTCGCGCCGCTGCAGCGGCAGGGTCAGCGCGGTCGGGTTCTGGCAGGTGGGATTGAGATAGACCAGGCGCGCGCCGCTTTCGCGTGCCTGCCGCAGCAGCGCTTCAGGACACATGCCGTGTTCGTCGCCGTCCACCGGCAGCAGCCGCCGACCCAGTGCGGCGGCGGCCTGCAGCAGGCCCGGGTAGACCAGCGCATCGCAGAGGATCGTATCGCCATCGCGGCCCTGGCTGACCAGGATCGCGGCCAGCGCCACCTGTGCGCCTTCGGTCAGCAGCAGGCAGTTGTCAGCCACGACGCCCAGCATCGGCTGCAGCCAGCGCGCCGCGGCATGGCGATCAGTGGGGTTGCCACCCCCCAGGTGATAGGTCATCAGGTTCGGTGCGTTGCTGCGCGCAAGCACGGCGGCGGCACCACGGCGCAGCGTCTCCGCCAGCGCGTCGGCATCAGGCACCGGCGGCACGTTCATGCTCAGGTCCACCACCTGGTCGAAGCCGGCCTTGGGCGGTGCGATGAAACTGCCTTGTGGCCCGCGCGCTTCGATCAGGCCGCGCTTGCGTGCTTCATCGAAGGCGCGGGTGACCGTGGTCAGGTCGACGCCGAGCTGCTGCGCCAACGCGCGCTGCGAGGGCAGGCGCTGTCCGGGTGCGAGGCCGCCACGGCGCACCGTGCGTTCCAGCGAATTGACGATGCGCAGGTAGATCGGCCCGTTGTGCGCGAGCACGTCCTGCACCCATTCGCGGGCTGCGACATCCGGTCGCGGCATGTACGGAGCATGTCGGGGCGTATCGTTGCTTCCAACGGCGGGAGCCTGTCCATAACCATCGGTCGGTTCGGACAGGTGACCGCCGTTGTTGTTTGCGGCGGCCACGTCGGCCAGCGTCAGTGATGTCATTGCGCGTCCTCAGCGCTTGGCCTGCCAGGGGCAGTAGCAGCCCACGGCAAGCAGTCCTTTCGGGCGTACGGTCTCACCACGTACCAGCTTGTCCAGCAGCGGTTCGACGAAACTGTTGGCCGAGTTGCAGACCATGCCGATGCTGTACGGGCCGGCGTAGGCCAGATGGCCGTGCCGGTCCCAGATCGCCACGGCAGGGCTGGCCGGGATGTGCTCGATGCCGTCGATGGACGGCAGGTTGATCACCTTGCTGCGCAGCGGCTCGGGCAGTTCGCCCTGCGTGCCAGGGCGACGGATCGCGTAGAAGTCGATGCCGGCGCGGCGGTACATGCTGATCAGGTAGCTCAGGTGGGCACCGGTCTCGCGGTTGCACACGCCGCAGGCCGGGTTCCAGAAATGCACCACGCGGATGCGGCCGGTATCTCCGGCCAGATCGGCCGGCAGGCGCAGCTGCGAGTCGTCGAAGACGATGGCCTGTTCGGTGAACGTGGACTGCGCGCTGTAGCCGAAGTACTGCCACAGCGCAGCCGCCACGCCGGCCATGAACAGGCAGGCGAGGGCGATCATCGTCGGCAGCAGCCAGCGGCGACGCGGCGCGGCTGCGCCCATCAGGACGCGTCCCCGCCAAACTTGTGCACGTACTGCTTGCGCATCTCGCGGCAGGAGTCGGCTTGGGCGCGACGCTGGATCTCGCTACGCGACGGATCCTCGCTGCGCTGCAGGCACTGCTCGATGGCATGGCGTTCGGCGGCCTGTACGTCCACGGTCTGCGGCTGCAGGCAGACCCAGGCCAGCGCGGCCAGCATCAGCACAACAAAGCCACCGCACCCGGCCATCACCAGGTGGAACTTCAGTTTCTCGGCGCGCATCGATGCACGTCCCTTCATTCATACATTGCATACAAAATATCATCTTGTATGGATGTCGTGCCACGTGGATGGCTCAAACGATGGCGTTATGCCGGGCCTCGGGGGCTTCAGACAGGATCTCGTTCAGCTTGGCCAGCGCCCCGGCCAGCGCGCCCTGGTCGACCGCGCCGCCCAGCGACAGGCGGATCGCGTTGCCCGGCGGCGGTTCTTCCACGCTGAAGGCGTCGGAACTGGCGATGCCCAGCCCCTGCTCCTGGGCGGCCTGGATCAGCCGGTACTGGTCCAGCCGCGGCGGCAGCGGCAGCCACACGTGCAGGCCGGCCGGGTGCGCCCGCGCGCGGGACGGCAGGTACCGGGCAGCAATGGCCTGGCGCTCGCGCAGCTCCTGCTGGAAGCGCAGCACCATGTCCTGGGCCTGGCCGCTGCGGATCCACTGCGAGGCCACCGCCACCATCGACTGGGTCGGCATCAGCGCGATGGCGCGCAGCGCGTCCAGCACCGGTTCCATCGGCTCGCCGGCCGGTACTACCAGGTAAGCGGTGCGCAGGCCCGGGGCCAGGCACTTGGACAGGGTGGAGATGTAGTAGACCGGGCAGCCGGCGTCGCGGTGGGCGGCCAGCGGTGGCGCGGCGTCACCGGCCAGCAACCAGTAGGGATCGTCTTCGATCACGGTCAGATCGTGGCGCTTCGCCACCGCCAGCAGAGCCTGCCGGCGTTGTGCCGACATTGTCGCGGTGGTCGGGTTCTGGATGGTCGGCACCAGGTACAGCAGGCGCGGACGGCGTAGCTGGCAGGCCTCCTCCAGCGCGTCCGGCAGCATGCCCCCGGCGTCCATCGCCACCGGCACCACGCCCCGCTGCAGCACGCGCGCGGCCGCCAGCAGGCCCGGGTAGGTCAGCTGCTCGGCGGCGATCAGCTCGCCCGGCTGGGTGCGGGCCAGGATCAGCGCACACAGTGCAGTCTGCGCGCCGGGGCAGATCACCACCTGGTCGGCACCCACCGTGCCCAGCATCGGCGCCAGCCACTGCACCGCGGCGGCGCGGTCCTCGCGGGTGCCGGCGCCAACGTGGTAGCTCATCAGTTCGCCCTGGCCCAGCTGCTGGCCCACGTGCTGGAAACCGGCCTCCATGCCCTGTGCAAAGGGCGCGCTGCCCAGCAGCGGCGGGATGTTCATGCTCAGGTCGACCGAGGTGCTGCGGTTGCCGGCCGACAGTGCGATGAAGGTGCCGCCGGCGCCCTGGGCGTCGAGCAGGCCGGCCTGGCGCAGCTCGGCAAAGGCGCGGGTGACCGTGGTCAGGTCCACGCCCACCTGCTGGGCCAGGTCGCGCTGCGGCGGCAGGCGGTCGCCCGGGCGCAGCACGCCGTCATCCACTGCCTCGCGCACCTGCTGGGCAATCTGCAGGTACAGCGGGCCGGCGCCCTCGCGGAAGGGGCGGACCCAGGTGCGATTGGGATGTTTCAGGCGGCGGCCGGCGGCAGGTGGCGTCATCGGTCAGATTTTTCCATACGTGCAGATGCACAAGTCCATACAATGCTGTATCTTGTATGGGCTTGATTGGAGTGGTTCGCCTGCTTGTAGGCGACCTCGTACCCACAGTGTAGCCGCTCCACGCCCGGGCGCTGCGCGCAGGCGAGCCGGTCAAGCGCGCTTCTTCAACAGGGTTGACCTCCAATGAATATCTGCTGGAACCGCATCCGCCTGGCGCTGGTCGCCCTGGCCTGCGTCGGCCTGTCGGGCTGTGACTGGGTGCTGCTGGATTCGAAGGGCATGGTCGGGCTCGCCCAGCGCGACCTGATCCTGATCTGCATCGGCCTGATGCTGATCGTGGTGATACCGGCCATCGTGCTGACCTTCGTGTTCGCGTGGCGCTACCGCGCCGGCAACACCAAAGCGAAATACACGCCGGACTGGTCGCACTCCACCAAGGTGGAGATCGTGGTCTGGGGCGTGCCGCTGATCATCATCGCGGTGCTGGCGGTGATCGTGTGGAAGTCGACCCACGAGCTGGACCCCTACAAGCCGCTGGACGTGGCTGGCGAACCGCTGCACGTGGACGTGATCGCCACCGACTGGAAGTGGGTGTTCGTGTACCCGGACCTGGGCATCGCCACGGTCAACCAGCTCAACTTCCCGGCCAATCGTCCGCTGGCATTCAACATCACCTCCAACTCGACGATGAATACCTTCTTCATCCCGCAGCTGGGTGGGCAGATCTACGCGATGGCCGGCATGCGCACGCAGCTGCACCTGATCGCCAACGAGCCCGGCCAGTTCCGTGGCATGTCCGGCAACTACAGCGGGCATGGCTTCTCGAACATGAAGTTCATCGCCACTGCCAGCAGCAACGAAGACTTCGAGCGCTGGGTGGCCGAAGTGCGCAGCGCGCCCGACGCGCTCAGCTTCACGCAGTTCAAGGCGCTGGCCGCGCCGTCGAAGAACGCACCGGTGCAGCACTTCTCCAGTGTTGAACCGCTGCTGTTCAAGAAGGTCATCGACCAGTTCATCGGCGTCGGTGAGAACACCGCTGCTGCTACCCCGGCGGGCGCTGCCGGTGGTGCCCAGGTTTCCCAGGAGTAACGAACATGTTGGGTAAATTGACGTGGGAGGCCGTGCCGCTGCACGAGCCGATCGTCGTGGTCACATTGGCGGCCATGGTGCTGGGTGGCCTCGCGCTGCTTGGCGCAGTGACGTACTTCAAGCTGTGGGGCCCGCTGTGGCGTGACTGGTTCACCACCGTGGACCACAAGAAGATCGGCATCATGTACGTGGTGGTGGCGCTGGTCATGCTGGTGCGCGGCTTCGCCGATGCGCTGATGATGCGCGCGCAGCTGGCCGCGGCCGGACCAGGCAGTGATGGTTTCCTGCCGCCCGAGCACTACGACCAGATCTTCACCGCACACGGCGTGATCATGATCTTCTTCGTGGCCACCCCGTTCGTGGTCGGCCTGATGAACATCATCGTGCCGCTGCAGATTGGTGCGCGCGACATGGCGTTCCCGTTCCTCAACGCCTTCAGCTTCTGGATCTTCGTGGTCGGCGCAGCGCTGATGATGATCTCGCTGGGCGTTGGCGAATTCGCCATGACCGGCTGGGTCGCCTATCCGCCGCTGTCGGGCATCGAGTTCAGTCCAGGCGTAGGTGTCGACTACTACATCTGGGCCCTGCAGGCGTCCGGCATCGGTACGTTGCTGACCGGCGTCAACCTGTTCATCACCATCCTGCGCATGCGTGCGCCGGGCATGACCCTGATGAAGATGCCGGTGTTCACCTGGACCGTGCTGGTCACCAGCGTGATCATCATCGCCGCCTTCCCGATCCTGACCGTGGCGCTGGGCGCGCTCACCCTGGATCGCTACCTGGACTTCAACTTCTACACCAACACATTGGGTGGCAACCCGATGATGTACGTGAACCTGGTGTGGGCCTGGGGCCATCCGGAGGTGTACATCCTGGTGCTGCCGGCGTTCGGCATCTTCTCTGAAGTCACGGCCACGTTCGCGCGCAAGAAGCTGTTCGGTTACAAGTCGATGGTGGGCGCCACGCTGGCGATCGGCATCCTGTCGTTCATCGTCTGGCTGCACCACTTCTTCACCATGGGCTCCGGTGCCAGCGTCAATGCCTTCTTCGGCATCATGACGATGATCATCGCCATCCCCACCGGGGTGAAGATCTTCACCTGGCTGTTCACCATGTATGGCGGCCGCGTCGAGTTCAGCGTGCCGATGCTGTGGACCATCGCCTTCCTGGTCACCTTCACCATCGGTGGCATGACCGGCGTGCTGCTGGCCATCCCGGGCGCGGACTTCCTGCTGCACAACAGCCTGTTCCTGGTCGCGCACTTCCATAACACCATCATCGGCGGCGCGCTGTTCGGCTACCTGGCCGGCTTCGCCTACTGGTTCCCGAAGGTGTTCGGCTTCACCCTCAACGAGCGCCTGGGCAAGTGGTCGTTCGCCTGCTGGGTGATCGGCTTCTACCTGGCCTTCATGCCGCTGTACATGCTGGGCTTCATGGGCATGACCCGTCGCATGAACCAGTACGACAACCCGGCGTGGACGCCGTACCTGATCGCCGCCTTCATCGGCGCGCTGTTCGTGTTCGCGGGCATCATCCTGATGCTGGTGCAGATCTACGTGAGCGTTCGCGACCGCAAGCGCAACCTGGACCTGACCGGCGACCCGTGGAATGCGCGCACGCTGGAATGGGCCACGCCGTCGCCGCCGCCGTTCTACAACTTCGCGGTGGTGCCCAAGGCCGATGAGCTGGACGCCTTCCACGAAGCGAAGAAGCGCGGCCTGCCGCCGCCGCCGACGAAGTACGCACCGATCCACATGCCGAAGAACACCGGCGTGCCGCTGATCCTCAACATCTGGATCCTGGTGCTGTGCTTCGCCCTGGTCTGGCACATCTGGTGGATGGCCGCGGCCAGCTTCATCGCGATGATCGTCACCCTGATCGTGCGGTCTTACGACGAGGACGTGGACTACTACGTCAGTTCCGAAGAGGTGGCGCGCACTGAAGCGGCCAACCTTGCCAAGCTGAAGGAGGTACGCGCATGAACCTGTTGACCCGCCCCGAGCTGGCCACCGGCACGCAGGCACACGAGGACCACCACGAACACGACCACAGCCACGAGCAGGGCGGCATGAAGGTGTTCGGCATGTGGGTCTACCTCATGTCCGACCTGGTGCTGTTCGGTTCGCTGTTCGCCTCGTACGCGGTGCTCAGCACCGCCTACGCCGGCGGCCCCACCGGCAAGGAGCTGTTCTCGCTGCCGTTCGTGATGGCCGAGACCTTCCTGCTGCTGGTCTCCAGCATCACCTACGGCCAGGCCGTACTGGCGATGCACCGCCACGACACCTCGGCGGTGCTGCGCTGGCTGGGCGTGACCTTCGTGCTCGGTGCCTCGTTCATCGGCATGGAGATCTATGAGTTCTCGCACCTGATCCACGAAGGCGCAGGCCCCAGCACCAGTGCCTACCTGTCGGCGTTCTTCGCGCTGGTCGCCACCCACGGCCTGCACGTGGCCAGCGGCCTGATCTGGATGGCGGTGGTCATGCACCAGGTCTACCGCCGTGGCCTGACCCCGACCAACATCACCCGCGTGTCGTGCCTGAGCCTGTTCTGGCACTTCCTGGACCTGGTGTGGATCTGCGTCTTCACCTTCGTCTACCTGATCGGAGCCTTCTGACATGGCCCACGTCGAAACCTCGCGCGCCGGCAATGCGCACGGCTCCACCAAGTCCTACCTGATCGGCTTCGTGCTGTGCGCGCTGCTGACCGTGGTGCCGTTCGCGCTGGTGATGAACCCGGTGCTGTCGCGTCCGCTCACGCTGTTCCTGCTGGTCGGCTTCGCGGTGGCGCAGATCCTGGTGCAGCTGGTCTATTTCCTGCACATGGACCGCAAGTCCGAAGGTGGCTGGAACCTGGCCAGCTTCGTGTTCACCCTGGTGATCCTGTTCATCATCGTCGCGCTGTCGGTATGGATCATCTGGAGCATGCACTACCACATGATGATCAACTGACCGTGGCCGGGGTGATCGGCACGGATCGCGCGATCACCCCGGCACCTCAGCCCTCTTTTCCCCCAAGGGCAGGCCTGACCGAGACCCCGCCCGCATCTGCGTTGGTGGTACCCGTGAAGCGTCCTGCTGCTGTTGTCCGTTCGTTGTTCTCTCCTCGTTTCCGCCTGCCGCTGCTGGCAGGCCTGGCCATCGGCCTGCTGGCTGGCTGCAGTGCGCAGTCGCGCATGGACTTCTACTCCAAGGACATCGCCTGCGAAGAACTTGGCCAGCAGTGGTCGATGCCCGATAGCCACGGAACCGTGCGTGGCCCGAAGGACCTGCAGGGGCAGGTGACCTATCTGTTCTTCGGTTTCACCAGCTGCCCGGATGTGTGCCCGACCACCATGGTCGAGCTGAGCCAGGTCAAGCACCTGATGGGCAAGGATGCCGACCAGCTGCAGGTGGTGTTCGTCAGCGTCGACCCGGCGCGTGATACGCCGGAGGTTGCGCGCACCTATGTGGAAGCCTTCGACCCCAAGGCGATCGCACTGGTCGGCAACGAAGCGCAGTTGGCCGCGATGGCCAGCGACTTCAAGGCGTTCTACGAGAAGGAACCCGGCCAGGTGCCGGAGACCTACACCATGAGCCACATCGCCGGTGGCTACGTGTTCGACCGCCAGGGCCGCCTGCGCCTGTTCGCGCCCTATGGCATGCCGGTGGACAAGCTGTTCTCCGACGTGCAGCGCCTGCTGCTGGAGCCCGCTCATCCAGCCGCCGGCAACGACGCACTGGCCAGCTGCAGCCGCAAACACAGCGACACACTCGCCGCCCGGTAATCCCGGGCCATGCGCGGCTGATGCCGCCTGTTCGTCGCGCACGCTGCCCCGGTAGGTGTCGACCTTGGTCGACACGTGGGTGCCGACCGTTGGTCGGCATATCTCCCACACCAATCCCCCGGCCGGCCAGGAGAGCCAACCGGCCGGGGGCACCACTCAACGCCTTACTTGGTTTCTTCCCACTGCACCACGTCCGGTTCGGCCGCCTTGATGCCGGCGGTCGACAGCAGCTTGGTGGTCGCATCCAGCGCCGCGTTCACCGACGGGTACTCCACAATCGCGCGGCCCGAGGCCTTGGATACCTTCACCACGGTGCCGCCGGTGGCGGTGGCCGCACGCTGGGCCGAGGCCGCATCGGTGAAGAACACCTTGACCCGCGAGGTCGCCACTACCGGCGCGCCATCGTTGGAGACAGCGGCCGCAAACTTGCTGGCACCGGCATCCGCACGTGCGGCCACACCGGTAGACGCATCGGTGGACCGCTTGCTGCGGGTGCCGACGGCCGCCGCGCTGGCATCAGCCCCGGTGGTGATCCGGAACTGACCGCCGCTGGCCGGCTGCACGGTTGCCGACGGCGCCAGCTGGAAGCGCGCGCCGCCCACATTGAACGAACGGCCGGTGGCCTCCGCCTTCAACTGCTGCGTGTCTACGGTCGACAAGGTCTTCGCCGGAGGTGTCTGGCCCGAACTCTGTGCCCAGGCGGTGGTGGTCATCGCCGCGAGGGCGAGGGTGCTCAACAGAATGGTCGTCTTCATCATCAGTGCCCCAGAACGCGGATCTTGAAGAATTCGAGGTTGCCACGCGATGCAGCGTTCGCGGCCTGCCCCAGGTCGGTGACTTCCAGCGTCCAGGTGCCCGTGGCGTTCTCATCCAGGAAGGCATTGCTGGACAGCAGGTCCCAGTTGGTGAAGTTGCGCTGGACACCATTGAGGCCAGAGCCGATCGCGGTGAATGCCGGCTGCACCACGCTGCGCGTGCCACTGGGCGAGACCAGCACGAACTGCAGCTGGCGGGTGTTGCTGTGATTGACCCGGAAGCCCAGCTGCACGCTTTCGATGTTGCGCGCGCCATTGGCCAGCTGGAAGGTCAGACGTGCAGCAGCGGCCGAGGTATTGCCGATGGCCACGGTGCGCGTCGTGTTGCGCCAGCCGCTGTCCACCAATGCACCCAGCGACTGGAAGTTCTCGGCGACCTCGACTGCACGGGCGGCGTTGACCACGCCGAAGCCGTACCAGTTGCTGTAGGCGCGGCCGGCGGCATTCACCGTCCAACCCGGCACCAGCACGCGGCCATCGGAGTGCGTGACCGCCGCCCGGTTCGGGTCATTGCGGGTGGCGGTGGTGGCCAGGATGTACTTCACATCGCGGTAGGACAGGTTTGGATTGGTTTCCAGCAGCAGTGCCGCCACGCCCGACACCATCGGCGTGGCCGCCGAGGTACCGTTCATCTTGCCGGTGTAGTTGCAGGTGCTGTCGATGGCGGACTGGTCGCCGTCCAATGTGTTGCGCAGGCTCGTATTCTTGTTGCTGCCCTGCGCGCAGCCGGTGACGTCGGTGGTGAGAATGGCCGGATCGTAGCGGATCGCCAGCTGCCCCGGCACGACCTGCCGCTGCCAGCCGTTCTCGCCGCCGAAGCCGGACACCCACAGCGCCGAGCCGGTGGACGAGTAGGACGAGCGCACGCCATCGGCGCGCACGGCGGCAACGGTGATCACGTTGAACAGGTTGTTGCGCGGATCGCGGCCGGCCGGAATGCAACCGGTGTTGCGGTTCTTGGTGTCTGCAGAGCAGATGTCGGTGCCATCCGAGCGTGCGCCGTTGTTGTGGTTGTTGCCGGCGGCTTTCACGTAGATGCCACCGCGCCCGCCACGGGTGCCGGACATGGCCTGCTCATAGGCGGTGATGTCGTTCTGGCTGTAGGCCAACGGCAGGTTGGGGTTGCCCGGGCTGGAGCCCCAGCTGTTGTTGAAGACCCCCACGTCGGCCACTTCGGCGCCGTCCCACCACGAGTACTCGATGTTGGAATTCGAGTTGCCCTGGGCATTGGATGCCAGGAAATTGAAGCCCTTGAGTGTGGCGGCCGAGGCCACGCCGCGCACGCCCAGGTTGTTGGCACCCACCGCACCGGCGATGCCGCCGACCATGGTGCCGTGATTGTCGCGGTCGGGATTGGACGGTGAAGGGTTGTTGCTCTGGTTGGCGAAGTTCTTGCCCGCGACCGCCGCGACGTTGGCGGCCAGGTCCGGGTGGGCAATCTGCAGGCCGTCATCGACGATGGCGATGGTGACGCCCTGGCCACGGATGCCATTTCGGAACAGGCCATCCACGTTGAGATCGTTGCCGGCCACCGGCAGGGTATCGCCCAGTACGGCCTGCCCGGTGTTGAGCAGATGCCACTGACGCCCGGCCAGCGGATCGGCCTGCTGGGCCTGGGCGGTAACGGCCAGGCTGCCCAGCACCAGGGCAGTGGCAAGGGCCAGGCGCGCGGAGCGCGGTGGCGCGGAGCGTTGCGTGTGTCGCTTCATACACGAATCCTTCTGTTGTGAATCGGCATGGCAGGACGGCGGGGCGGAACTGCCCCATCGCAACGAGCCAAACGCGACACAACGAACAACCCCCTACCTCTTCACACACCCAATCTGCAGATGTGCCGATTGCGTCACAAACGCTTATGCCGCGGGGTAATGACGACTGCGCGTTCCTGTAGAGCCGAGCCCATGCTCGGCTGATCGGACGGTCCCGTGTGTAAAGCAGCCGAGCATGGGCTTGGCTCTACACAGGCAGTGTCATCGCGCGCCCTCACATCCGGCTGTGCTACTACAGCCCGTGCACCCTTCCGCGTCGGAGCACGATGATGGTCAATCCGCTCGCCCAGGCCCATCGCGGCCTTGGCACCACGCTGTTCAGCCTGTTGAACCCGATACCTTTCGGCTTCTTCGTCGGCGCACTGATCTTCGACGCGATCTATCTCAACAGCGCCGAGGTGATGTGGGGCAAGGCCGCCGCCTGGCTGATCACCTTCGGCCTGCTGATCGCCATCATTCCGCGCCTGATCAACCTGTTCACGGTCTGGCGCCGCAACGGCACGGCCACCCGCATCGATCGCATCGACTTCTTCCTCAATCTGGTCGCAGTGGTGCTGGCCATCTGGAACGCCTTCGTGCACAGCCGCGACGCCTATGCCGTTGCAGTGCCAGGCACGATCCTGTCGGCGCTGACCGTGGCCCTGATCGCACTGGGCCTGATCCTGCTGTCACTGCAGCCGCCGGTGCTGCAGGGAGGTCGTCATGGTTAAGCACATCCTGCCCACCGTGGCCGCGCTGGCGCTGGCCGTCACCCTGTCGGCGTGCGCGGGCAAGGCCGAATACCACCCCACCGACCAGTCGGGTGCGAAGCCACCGCTGCCGGCACCGAAGAACTTCCTGATGCCGCCGATGCAGGTGCCCAAGGGCGTCGGCTGGGCTGATGGACAGACCCCCACGGTGGCCGAGGGCCTGAAGATCGAGCGCATTGCCGCCAACCTGCAGCATCCGCGGCGCTTGCTGACCCTGCCCAACGGCGATGTGCTGGTGGTGGAAGGCAACGGCCCCGGTGAAGAACCGGTCACCACGCCCAAGCAGTGGATTGCCGGCAAGGTGAAGGCGCGCTCGGGCAAGGCCGGCAAGGGCGGCAACCGGGTCACCCTGCTGCGCCGCACGCCGGGAACGAACACCTGGACCCAGCACGTCTACATCGAGGGCCTGCATTCGCCGTTCGGCATCCAGCTCATCGGTGACACGTTGTACTTGGCCAACACCGGCAACATCGTGCAGTTCCACTACGTGCCCGGCGAAACCCGCATGTCCGACAAGGGCCGCGAGTTCACCGACCTGCCCAGCACCATCAACCACCACTGGACCAAGGAACTGCTGGCCAGCCGCGATGGCCGCAAGCTGTACGTGGGCGTGGGTTCCAACAGCAACATCACCGAGAATGGCCTGGCCGTCGAATACCGCCGCGCGGTGGTGCTGGAAGTGGACGTGGCCACCCGTGGCAGCCGCATCTTCGCCTCGGGCATCCGCAACCCGACCGGACTGGACTGGGAGCCGAGCACCGGCACGTTGTGGGCGGTGGCGAACGAGCGCGACGAGATCGGTGCCGACCTGGTGCCCGATTACCTCACCTCGGTGAAGGAAGACGGCTTCTACGGCTGGCCCTACAGCTACTACGGCCAGCACGTGGACGAGCGCGTGCAGCCGCAGCGGCCGGACCTGGTGGCCAAGGCGATCGTGCCGGATTACGCCATCGGCTCGCACGTGGCGCCGCTGGGGTTGCTGTTCTATACCGGCCAGGCGTTGCCGGCGCAGTACCACGGCGGTGCCTTCATCGGCGAACACGGCAGCTGGGATCGTTCGCCATTGAGCGGCTACGAAGTGGTGTACGTGCCGTTCAAGGACGGCAAGCCGACCGGACGGCCGCAGACCGTGGTCAGTGGCTTCGCCTCGAAGGACGAGAAGACGCTGATGGGTGCGCCGGTGGGGATGGCCATGGATGCAGAGGGCGCGCTGCTGGTCGCCGACGACGTGGGCGACGTGGTGTGGCGGGTGTCAGCCAAGTAGTTCTGTAGAGCCGAGCCCATGCTCGGCTTACGCGCGCAGCGCGGGGTTTCCCCGTACAGGTCGAAGAGCAGCCGAGCATGGGCTCGGCTCTACAGTTCCGCGGTACCGCTGCGGAACCCGCTGAACACCGATTCGGCGGCAAACCCCACGCCGCCCAGCAGCACGCCGAAATACACCACCGTGGCCACCACGAAGCCGTAACCGGCCGCCACCGCCGCGCCATCGCGCTGGATGAAGCCGATTGCAAAGGACATCAGCGCCAGCGCCGGCAGCGTGTTGCTGAAAGGAATCGGTCCGGCGGGCGCCATCAGCAGCAGGGTCGCGAACACCAGCATCAGGTTGTTCAGGCGCATCATCTTCTTCGAGCGCACCATCACCGCCAGCCGCATCGGCCGCGACAGCCGCTCCATGCGGTGCACCCACTTCAGCGCACGGCCCAGGTTGGCCTTCAGCTTGTCGGTGGCGATCTCGCGGCGCGCCAGCTTCTGCGGCACCCACAGCGGGCGGTTGCGCACCCGGCTCAGGCCGATGAGCAGGATCGAGGCGCCGAACAGGGTGCTCAGCCCCGGAATCGACACCGGAATGATGAAGATGGCCGAGAGCAGGATCACGATCAGCAGCAGGCCTTCATCGCCCAGCGCACTGAGCAGGGTGCCGACGCTGACCTGCTCGCCGGGCAGCTCGTCGATCATCTGCTCGATCTGCTGGGCCAGAGGAGCACTGTCGTTGGTTTCGGGGGCACGGTAGGTCATGCGTCGCAAGGTTTTCCAAGGAAGGGCGGTCAGCGGGCCGTCCTGCGGTGGGGGACGCACAGGCTCCCGCAGTATCCCGGCCAACGTGGGCAAAGAGGTGAACCGGGCATGAGGGGGTAAACTGGCGTGCCCCGCACGAGTTGAACGCAATGGACATGGGCCGCAGGCAATCGACCATCGAACTGGTCGCCATCGACATGGATGGCACCCTGCTGGACCCCAGCCACACGCTCACCGCCCGGGCCAAGCAGGCCATCGCGCAGGCGCGCGCGCTGGGGGTGCACATCGTGCTGACCAGTGGCCGCCCGGTTCCCGGCCTGGCACCGTTCCTGCACGAGCTGGGCATCACCGGCGACGACGACTACTGCATCGCCTGCAATGGCGGCCTGGTACAACGCATCGGCACGCGCGAAACCGTGGTCGAGTATCCGCTCAGCTTCGACGATTTCCTGTTCTGCGAGCAGGTGGCCCGCGACCTGGGCGTGCACTTCCAGGCGCTGGACAGCCAGCGCATGTACACGCCCAACCAGGACATCAGCTATTACACCGTGGCCGACTCGCATCTTTCGCGGATGCCACTGTCCTACCGCCGCGTGGAAGACATGGACCCGTCGATGTCCTTCATCAAGCTGATGATGATCGACGCGCCCGACGTGCTGGATGCCGCCATCGCGCGCCTGCCCAGCGAACTGACCGAGCGCTTCGCGGTGCTGAAGAGCGCACCGTTCTTCCTGGAAGTGTTCGACCGCCGCGCCGGGAAGGGACCGAGCCTGCAGAAGCTGGCCGCGCACCTGGGCATCGACCGCGCCCACGTGATGGCCATCGGCGACCAGGAAAACGACCTGACCATGCTGCAGTACGCCGGTACCAGCGTGGCGATGGGCAATGCCATTGATGCTGTGAAGGCGGTGGCGCGGTTTGAAACCACCAGCAACGCCGATGAAGGTGTGGCGCGGGCGATCGAGCGCTTCGTCCTGCAGTAACCGCGCGGTCAGCTGTCCAGGTAGCTGCCAACCTCATCCGCCCCGGTAGGTGCCAACCTTGGTTGGCACACGCAGACGGCAAGCGCCGACCAAGGTCGGCCCCGACCACGCCGGGGCTATACCCACGTATAACCCATCCATCCCTATCGCCATTCGCGCTGTACCACCGCGCAATGGCGGATGCGGCAGCGCGATGCAAGAATTTCGCACGTCGAAATCACGCCATCGAATTCTAAGGCAGAGGATCGTCCTCCTCTGCCACTGACCGGCGCGCACTGCGCCGTCACCCCCAACGCAATCGCATCGCCAGCCAGGGCGCCGACACCGGTGCTGCAACGCGCTGGGCGTGCGCCTGCGCCGCTCTCTCCCTGCACCCTGGATCTGCCCATGAACACCCCACCCACGACACGCCTCGCCCTGGCCATCATCGCGGCCATCACCGCACCTGCGTACGCCACAGAAACGCACGATGCCACCCACGACACGCCCACTACGCTCAACGCCCTGCAGGTCATCGCCACACCGCGCGGTGCGGCCGTGGCACCGACCCAGGTGATCGGCCCCAACCGCTACATCATCAAGGCCGAAGACCTCGACGCGATGGTCACCGGCAACAACGGCCTGGCCATGCTGAAGCAGGTACCGGGCGCCAGCTACACCGCCACCGACGGGCTGGGCCTGGATATCTCCGCCACCAGCCTGTTCGTGCGCGGCTTCCGCATGAACGAAATGGGCATCACCTTCGAAGGCGTGCCGCTGAACGACAACGGCTTCCTCTCGCTTACCGGCACCAGCGTGGTGAACGTGGGCGTGCCCGATGGCATCGGCGCGATCACAGTCAGCCCCGGTGGTGCGCCGGTCAGCGTGTTCTCCAGCAGCGTCAACGGCGGCAGCCTGGAATACCGCCTGCGCGACCTGCAGGACACGCCCAGCCTGCGCGTGAAGCAGGGCGTGGGCAGCAACAACACGCTGGTCACCACCGTGTCCGGGCAGAGCGGCCAGCTCGGTGAGCATGGCCCGAAAGTGCTGGTCGACCTGCAGCGCGTGTCCGCCGACAAGTACCAGGGCGAGGGCACGCAGAACTTCCTGCGCGGCGACCTGAAGCTGCAGCAGGACGTCGCCTGGGGCGATGTCACCGTGTTCCTGTCCGACAGCAAGGCCAAGGTCTGGGGCTACAACAACATCTCCTTCGACATGATCCGCAAGCTGGGCTGGAAGGCCGACATCTTCTATCCCGATTATGCGTGGGCGTGGTACGTGGCCTCGCCGGAAAACGCGGACAAATCCTGCGGCGCCTACACCTGCGGTGAGCTGTCCGAACTGATTCCGTACGACACCGGCCAGACCACCCGCGACCGCGTGTCATCGATCAACCATCGCTTCCAGATCACCCCGGCGCTGAGTGGCAACGTGCAGCTGTACAACGCCAACAGCCACACCCAGGCCACGCTGACCGACCCGACCGTACCGTCGCCCAACGGCGCACCGTTCTCCGAACAGGTACAGACGCCGCGCCTCAACCGCCTGGGCGGCATGGTCAACCTGCAGTTCGAGGCCGGCGCGCACACCTTCACTGCCGGTTTCTGGTAGGAGAAGAGCAAGGCCGCGGCCAAGACCGAGTGGTACCAGCAGCCACTGCTGGGCGAGGGCCCGCCGCTGAAGGCCACCGGCCCGTTCGACGTGTACGGCCCCGCGTTCAAGACCGACAACGCATCGAGCTGGGTGACCCGCTCGCGCCAGTTCTACCTGCAGGACGACATCGTGCTGAACGACACACTGAAGCTGGGTGTCGGCTTCAAGGCTGTGGACTTCCGCACCAGCGGCGGCGGCCTCGGCAATGCCGAGGATCGGCCGGTGAACGGTACGCTGCGCGCGAAGAGCAACTTCCTGCCGCACGTCTCGCTGTTCTGGAGCCCGACTGAATCCACCGATGCCTTCATCGACCTGGCCAACACCATGAACGGCTACCGCGTGGCCCAGCGCGGCAACATCGGCTACACCGCCTCGGCGTGGACCATCACCGACCAGGAAGAGTTTGACCGCGTGGCCGGCACACTGCGCCCGGAGAAGAACTGGAACCTCACCGTGGGTGCGTCGCATCGCTTCGATCGGCTGACGATCACCGGCGACGTGTTCTACAACGACATCCGCAACCGCTTGCTGTCGGCCGCCATCGGTACTCAGTTCGCGCAGATCAACACGGTTCGGCTGATGCCGAAGATGCATGTGATCGGCGCAGACCTTGGCATCACCGCCGACCTGACCGACCACCTGCAGTTCTACCAGGGCATGGCCGTGGCCCGTTCGTACTACGACAGTGATTTCGTCGTGGGCGACACCGTGTACCCGATCAAGGGCAATGCCCAGCCGGGCTACCCGCAGATTTCGCTGGTCAGCGACCTGTCCGCGCACTTCGGTGACTGGCGCTTTGGTGCAACCAGCACCTCGTACCTGCGCCAGCCTTTCACCTACGAGAACGACATCCGCGTGCCGACCTTCTGGCAGGTCAACACCTATGCCGCCTACCGCTTCGGTGCAGACAGCGCAGTGCCCGGCCTGGAGCTGCGGCTGGACGTGAGCAACCTGTTCAACCGCCACAACATCGGCACCGCCACCATTGCCGGTTCGTCGTTCTCTGGGGACTACCAGACCCTGCAGCGCAGCGCGCCACGGCAGCTGATGTTCAGTACCTCGATGGCGTTCTGAGGCAACGAGGGGCGGGATCAGATCCCTTTGCGCAGCAACGGGCTCTGCCCCCTAAAACCCATCCAGAAACCCGCCTTGCGCAATCAACAGGGATTTTCTGGCGGCGACGCAAGGTTCCCACAATGTTGCTGGGGCATCCTGTACGCATGGCTCAGTACAACCCGCGAACCCCGCTGTTCGGCATCCGGGGCCCAGGACGGCCCCGGCAGGCGCTGTCCGTGGCGCCTGCAATCGACCTGCGGGCCGAATACCAGTTCTGGCATGTCTACGAACGCGTGGTCCGCCCGCTACCCGGCGGTGGGCTGCCGCAGGCCTGGCTGGTGTGCCAGAAGGTGTACCGGGACCGGTGGCAGTACCCGGGCGACAGCGACGAGGCGGCGTTGTCGCGGGTGCTGTTTGGCGGGAACATGACGGCTGACCGGGCGTCGGAGCTGGCGGAGCTGCACGCGCTGGTCAGCCGTCGGGTGGCGTTGCTGGCGAGGCGTGGGCGGGTGCATTCGGCAGCCTGATGCCTGCCCTTGGTAGGGTCGACTGTTAGTCGACCGCTCTTCGCAGCAGGCCGCAGGAGGACACGCGCAGTCAGTGTCTATTCGACTCGGACGAACATACCAAGGTGATTCCGTCTTCCGGGTATGCCTGCGGAAAGCGGTTGTTCTCACGACACCATGTCGCGGCGGGCGGCGATAGCTATTCGATCAGCGTCAGAATCTCATCGTGGTGCCCGCGCAGGTTCCAGCCGAGGATCGGTTCGTGATGGGCGATGCGGTTGCGTAGCACGCGTATGCGAGTAAGCGGTCCCGAAAAGCTCCTCCTCTTCAGTCCCCTGGGCGCACTGGGGTCCGCAATCCGGTGAAGGATCTGCTGCCAAAGGGCCTCGTAATCCTTGTTGAACATTGTTGTCCAGAAACTGAAGGTGAGACTGGCGACCACACCGCCTGCTGTTACCGTCTTTCCCGCTCTGACCAATTCGTTGACGGCTTTGGCGACCTGCTCGAGTTGATGAGCAACCTTCAGGGCGCCAGCGCCTCGGCCGTACCACGCCTCGCCCTTGGCCTGGGTCAGAACGGTGTGGATGCGGTTTCGCAGTGCCACTTCCAACGTCTGCAGTGGTGCGTAGAGGCTTTCAGACAAGTGGGTATTGCATCCATACAGGGCGATGGCTCGGCTACGGTCGCCCCCCGCCCAATCCAGGTAGCGGCCAAAGCGCTCCAGGGAAAGGGCTTCTTCGAATCTGTCATGGCTCATCGCTGCCTGGACGCCTCCACTGATGCCGATTGCAATGCGCTGCCCCTGTGGGTTACGGTGGTGGCGTACACCCCGGTACCGTCTCTGTCCCTCTGGGCATGCGGCCGGGGTATTTTTTTGCGTGATGACCACAGCTCCATGGCGAATCTCTCAATCAGGTTCATAGGTTCCCTCGATCCAACTGCCGGTAGCCAATTGCCTCCGCCATATGCGCGGTCTGGACCGTTTCGCAAATCGCACCATCCGCAGCCGTGGCCCGCTGTTGGTAGAGTCGATTGCTCTACTCATCCGCTCCGCAGAAAACCGCGCTTCGCGCGCGAGTCGACTAACAGTCGACCCTACCAACGCCCTCTCCAACCGGTGCTTCTAAGGCTTTCCCCGGTCCAGCTGCCGATAGCCAATCGCTTCAGCCAGATGCGCCGTCTGGATCACCTCGCAACCCGCCAGATCGGCAATCGTGCGCGCCACCCGCAGAATGCGGTGCATTGCTCGTGCGGAAAGCTGCAGACGCTCGATGGCCTGTTCAAGCATGTCCTGATCGCCCTCGCTCAGCTTCGTGCACGCCCGCAGCGCTGCCGGCGGCAGATGCGCATTGAGCCCACCACGCGCCTGCTGCCGGGCATGTGCGGCTTCCACCCGTGCACGCACCGATGCACTGGGCTCACCCAGCGGCGTGCTCTCCCGCAACTCCACCGCATCCATGCGCGTCACGCCGATATGCAGGTCGATGCGGTCCAGCAACGGACCGGACACCCGTGCGCGGTAGCGGTTGATCCGTTCATCGCTGCACAGGCAACGGTTGCTGCGGTCACCGGCCCAGCCACACGGGCAGGGATTCATCGCAGCCACCAGTTGGAACCGCGCTGGATACTGCACGCTGCGTGCCGCGCGGGCGATGCGGATGTGACCGGATTCCAGCGGCTCTCGCAGAGTCTCCAACGCACTGCGGTTCCACTCCGGCAGCTCGTCCAGGAACAGCACGCCGTGATGGGCCAGCGAGATCTCGCCGGGGCAGGGCGGATTGCCGCCCCCTACCAGCGCCGCAGCGCTCGCGCTGTGATGGGGCGCTCTAAACGGCCGCTGCCGCCAACGTCTTGGGTCCAGTCCTTCGCCACTCACCGAGGCAATCGCGGCAAGCTGCAGCGCTTCAACCTCCTCTGTATCCGGCAACAGACTGGGCAGGCGCGAGGCCAACAGCGTCTTGCCGCAGCCAGGGCTGCCGATCAACAAAAGATGGTGACCACCGGCAGCGGCGACTTCCAACGCGCGCCGCGCATGCGCCTGCCCCCGCACGTCGGCCAGATCGGGCAGTGGCAACGGTGTCGTGTCCACACGCTCCACGGGCGGTAACAAGCGCGGATTGCCCAATCCGGCGCAGCACTCCAGCAACGTGCGCGCCACGCGCACATCGGCGTGCTCGGCCAGCGCCGCCTCTGCGGCATTCCCCGGCGGCACTACCAGGATGCGCCCGGCCTCGGCTGCAGCGATCGCGGCCGGTAGCGCACCCGCCACCGGCCGCAGCTCGCCGGTCAGCCCCAGTTCGCCAAGGAATTCGTACTGCAGCAGCGACTGCGGATCGACCTGGCCGCTGGCCGCAAGAATGCCCAGGGCAATCGCCAGGTCGTAGCGCCCACCCTCCTTGGGCAGGTCGGCTGGCGCGAGGTTCAGGGTGATGCGTCGCTGCGGGAAGTCGAAGCGCGCGCAGAGCAGGGCGGCACGCACGCGCTCTCGGGACTCGCGCACGCTGGCCTCGGCCAGGCCCACGATCTGAGTGACAGGCAGGCCGCCAGAGAGATGCACTTCCACCCGCACCAGCGGGGCATCGACCCCGGCGCGGGCACGGCTGTAGACCAGCGCCAGGCTCATGTGTGGTTTCCTGCGGAGGAGCACTTGATGGTGCGGCGGGCGTTCCGCGCGGGCTATCGGGAATTGCTGGTGAAGCGGCTAGGGGGATTCCGGCAGACCGTTGGAGTGTGCCTGCGTGCTTCGTAGCGGCCGGTGTCCGCGATCGAGTGTCGGAACTCGACCGGTATGGCGTGGAAGAACGCCGGGGGATGGGCTGTTGCCGCTCGCCCGGACCGGCCTTTCACCTCGTTGGATCTGCGCCCGGGAGACTGCGGAAACTCAATAAAATTCTCCATGAAGTGCTTTTCGTACAGGCATTTACGATTCACCGGAACTACACAGATTTACTTGAAAGTAAGCAGAAGGGACGCTAAAATTCATCCAACACACCCGCCACGCCTCTGACGCGCTAGTTCGCGACATGCTCAAATTGGCGGGTTTTTTTTGCCTACTGATTGGAGTCAGGATGACTCGCTACCGCAAACCGCCCTTGTCGATTCAGGAGCAGTTGGATCTACTCCAGCAACGCGGGCTTGTCATTGGCGATGCCGCTAATGCCAATCGATATCTGCAGCGTGTCGGCTACTATCGTCTCATGGGCTATCTCTACACACAGCGTGTGCCCGGTAGCGACAACTTCTGCGATCAAGCGACATTCGAAGAAGCGATAAGCCTCTATGAGTTCGATAGAGGGCTTAGAGAACTGGTGATGGAGGCCGTCGGCCATATCGAGGTAGCAACGCGGACCGTGCTCACGTACCACTTCGCACATGCGAACGGCGCTTTCGGCCATCTGGAAGCGCGTAATCTGGCCTTCGCTGGGCAGGAGCATGCAGATTGGCTGGATGGCGTCGAGAGTGAAGTGACGCGCTCCAGGGAGACGTTCATTCGGCACTACCGGGACAAGTACACCGCACCGGCGTTTCCCAAAGTACCGGTTTGGATGGCAACGGAAGTCATGTCGCTGGGGTCGCTCTCCCGCCTCTACAAGGCGCTTCGCACCCGTGAGCAGAAGGCTGTTGCGGGAGAGATGGGCCTGGCAGCCCCCGTCTTCGCGAACTGGCTGCACGTCACCAGCGTGGCGCGAAACGTCGTTGCACACCACAGCAGGCTTTGGAACAAGGAGCTCGGTGTTTCGGCGGTTCGTCCTCGGTCGGCGGGATGGTCTGAACATGAGGCACCCTATGCACCGAACCGCTCCTTCTTTCTGTTGCTCCTGCTTCGCAAACTTCTGGAAGCGACAACCGCTGATTACAAGGATTGGCGTGAACGTGTCGATGCCCACCTCGCGGCTGGCCTGACGAACGAAGTTCGAGTGAAAAGCCTCGGGGCTGCGGCAGGGTGGCAGGGGCACCGCCTGTGGCGCGGGTGAGACCAGGAGTCGCCTTGGCTGTCGAGAGAGCTTTCGGTGGCTTGGTGTTATGGACGGCCGGTCAGGGGGATTCTCGTCAATCGCGGTGCGGCGCCCCAGATAGACACCGCTGCTCATCAGGCATCGCCCCATTGAAGCGCCCCAACCACGCCTCAACCCACGATGGCCCCGCACTTTCCACCAGCAGCCGGCCCTCACTCTGGTGCAGATCCAGCCAGCGCTCGAAGCTGATGCGCAGACGCTCGATATCCGGTGCCCGCCAGCGGGCATCGGCGGGCATGCGGATCAGCACGCGCGAGGGCGCGTTCTCCACGTCCATCACCACAACGCCCTTGCACCGGATCTCGAAGGACGTTGCTCTGGCATAGCGTGTATGCAGTTCAAAGCCTTCGTGGGCCTTCGCGCTCACGAAGCCGAGCGCATCGCTGTGCAGCAACCGGTAATCGGCCGGTTGCAGCTTCTGGTAGGCCCACACCTGATCGCCCGCGGGCTCGGGCCACGCTGCCCATACTGCGCCGATCACTGCGATGCACACCACCGCAGCGGCCACGCCCTGCATCTTCATTCGTCACCCCGCTCACAGGCAGAAAGGTTCGCGCCATAAGCGCGCTCAGTCCTTGGGTCGCATCCGCTCGTGGATGAAGGCGGTCAGCGCGAGATCGGCCATCACCAGCCCCTCCATCACCCGGTCGCCCACGTACTGTTCGGGCTCGCCGTTCTGGCGCGTGCGCTCGGCCGCCAGCAGGATCTCCTGCACGATGCGCTGGCCGGTGAGCGCGCAGTCGGCGTCGGACAACGCCATCTGCCGGCTGCGCAGGTGGTGCCGCTCGGGCCAGGGCTGGCCGTCGGCCGCAGCGCCCGCACCGATGGCGTGCAGGATGGCGATGAGGCTGTTGGGGTCCAGCGCGGGCGCGGGTGACGGCGCTTCCTGGATCGGGCGCGGGGGCGGGGAGTGCGGTGTGGTCATGGCGGGTTCCGTGCATGCAGGCGGACGCCGCCACCGATAAAGGTGGCGGGCAGAGCGTGGCTCGAAAACCGGGCTATTAGGAAGAAACCGGCGGGCACAAGGCCCCCACGCCCCGCCCGCCATAGCTGGCAGACGGAATGCCAGCCGACACCACGCAAGGTGATGCCGGCTGGCAAGTGCAAACAACATCCTAATAGCTCGGGTTTTCGAGGCCCGGCCACCCGTTTTCGGTGGCGATACCAGAGTTGCCTGACGTAGTTGGGAATGCCAAGGGGGAGGGGGCAATGCCGCCAAAACCCGAGACGCTTTTGGCATTGTCGCATAGCGAGGAAAGCGGCGAGAGCCTTGGCGTGCTTGGCGCAGCGGCGCTTCTGGAACGGAGTCGTCAGAACCTTCTGCCAGAGATGTAAGGCGCGGCAAATGCGACAGCACCCGCCCATCGGGCATGTGTGATCGCTCATGCAACCGAACCGCTGCGACACCGGCTGGATGGTTTAAATGACTTCCTGCCTATTGAACCTACCGAGTGCCGCGCGCAATCTGACTACCGCTGTAGTCACGCGGGGCTGCTCTGCCCGCAGCAGGACGGTCTTGTAGCGTTTGAACGGATTTCACCCACTGGCGCAGGCCAATACAAGGATCACTGTACGTGTTACGCCGCAATCGACTTCTTCTGTCTGCGGGTCTGGTCCCGCTTCCGTGGTTCCTGTTCTGGACCAGCGTTGCCGCCCTGTTCGCGCCGGGCTACAACCCGCTTGCACAGCACGCCAGCGAACTGCTGCAGGCACCAACGCTTGCAAGCATCTGCGCCAGGATTGCCCCCATCGGCTGCGGCGTGGGCTTCGTGGCGTTTGCCATCGGGGTATGGCGGGAGTCCGGCCGCCGGATTGCCGTAGGCGCGATCTGCTGGATGATCTTTGGCATCTCCATGCTGACCAACGGGCTCTGGCCCATGGGCCATCCGATGCACGGCTTCTACACCATTGGCATCGCAAACATCATTGCACCGGCGATGTCGCACATCGAACTGAGTGCGTGGTCTGCCAACCGAAGGGCGTACGCCGTGACCGCTATGGTGAGCATCGCGAGCATCGTCTATCTCTGGTTGAACGTGGTGGGAGCGGATCCGGAAGGGTTCAGGGGGCTGACCCAGCGCGTGTTCTCGTCTATCAACTCGCTGTGGCCGTTCCTGGTTGCGCTGTATCTGCTGCGAAGGGATTCAAGCGTGCTGAAGGCGGAGCCGACGTATTGATGGGCGGGCGTGCAGGCACATGGACGACCATTGAGTGTGTGGGGCTGAGAAGGGGATGAGGATTTTTCGCCGTCAGCTGATCTACGTTCGAGTGCACCAGGACCACTTCATTGCGCGCGTGGTGGGTGGAGACAGGACCATCCGTCGTCAGTGTCATGCCCTTGGCAATCGCGCGGGCCCGATCAAGGACTTTTCGAGTATCCGGCCCCTGCTCAAGGCGATCTTCTCGGAACTCCTGCCTGGGTTCTCTCTCGTCAAGCCGTGGGGGATTCTGCACTTTGATCCGGTTGAGTACCCGGTCACGAAGGAAGAACTGGCCGGGTTCCAGAAGACTGCCATGCGAAGTGGTGTGAGCTTCTGTTTTCTCTCCACGTGGGAGCAGCGGCATGAAGACAAGGATCTGTTGGAGATGTTCAAGTAGTGCCGGCCCGATACTTCGTTCCAGGCCAGGAAAATTTGTGGTTGGGTCTGTTCGAGGCACTGCGAGAGTCCGCTCTTGGCCGGGAGCGGACATCGTTCGACGATCTGCTGCGTTGATCCTCCGTCGGCCAAAGCACGTGTCTCTCCTTCCCTCAATTGATGATCTCTCCACTCCCCGAAGCAACAAACGCCTTCAACTGCCGGACGAACTCCGCGTCATACAGCTCCCACTCCACAATCTCCCCAACCACCCGCAACGGCTGCGCACTGCGATACGACCGCGTCGGGTTCCCCGGAAACTTCTTGTTGGTCACATTCGGGTCGTCTTCAAACGGCCCGGTCGGCTCCACCAAATACACACGCGGCCGCCCCTCACCCTTGGCCATCTCCGCAGCCAGCCCGGCGCCCTTGGCAATCGTGGTGAAGTAGATGTGGTTCATCACCACGCTGTCGCGATAGTTGGACCTGAAGCCCGCGCTCAGCAGCTCGCCCACCGCCAGGTCAGCGCGGGTGCCGTGATAGAACGGCCCGGCGACCTGGTCGCAGGTGTCATGCGAAACGGGTGTCCATTCGGTGTCCTGCGTCATCGCTGCTGCCCCTCTCTGTGCTGCCGGATCGACAGGCCGGCGAGTCTAGGGCGCCCGGTGGGCCTTGCTGCAAGGCCCCATCCGGGAAATAATCTGTAAACGGGAGGCGCAGTGCGCCTCCTTTTTTCATTCTGCGGTGCCGCGCCCTTCCAGCTCGCGCACGGCGGTTTCCAGCGCATCCAGCTTTTCGCGGGTCTTCAGCAGCACGGCGCGCTGCACTTCGAACTCCTCGCGGGTGACCAGGTCCAGCTTGGCCAGACCCGCCTGCAACGCGCTCTTGAAGGTAGCCTGCAGTTCCTCGCGCGATTCGCGCAGGCCCGGCGGCACCAGGTCGCTCAAGCGACGGGCAAGGTCATCCAGTTGGTTCAGGTCGATCATGGGGGTACTCCGTGGTGCGGGCGGGCCGTGCAGGCCACAAGGATACTGCTGGGCCGGTCGCCCGCACAGGCGTGGGCTGTTTCGCACCGGGCGCGTTCAGGCGCTATCCTCCACGCCGGAAGACAGGAGATAGACGATGAAGATGGTCATGGCGGTGATCAAGCCGTTCAAGCTCGACGACGTGCGCGAAGCACTGGCCGAGCGTGGGGTTACCGGCATCACGGTGACGGAAGTGAAGGGCTTTGGTCGCCAGAAGGGCCATACCGAGCTGTACCGCGGCGCGGAGTATGTGGTCGATTTCCTGCCGAAGGTGAAGCTGGAAGTGGCGGTGACCGATGACCAGGTGGAGGCCGTGGTTGAGGCCATCGTGAAGGCGGCGGGCACCGGCAAGATTGGCGACGGCAAGGTGTTCGTGTACGACCTGGGCAGTGTGGTGCGTATTCGTACCGGTGAGCTGGACGCGGACGCGTTGTAACCCGTTCGGCGGGATGTTGTAGAGCCGAGCCTATGCTCGGCTGCATTTCGCGCGATGCAGGAACAGCAGCCGAGCGCGGGCTCGGCTCTACAAAGAGCGGTAAAGCGGTCGAGCGAGCTCGACCCCTACCGGCGCTTGGCCCACTTGTAGAACCGCTTCCAGCCCCGGCGCACGGCAGCGACCCAGCCGGGGTCGGCTACCAGCGCGGCCTGCGCGGCACTCGGGGCCTGCCCGGTCATGCGCTGGCGGATCTTCAGCAGGTTCTTCATGTCGCTGCGGCGCATCTGCCGGCTGAGCGGGTTGCGGCGCAGCCAGCGCGGGGCGCGCCAGGCGGAGGTGAAGTCCAGCAGCACCGGCACGCCGCCGCTGACCACCACGTTGGTGCCATGCAGGTCGTTGTGGGTGATGCCGGCGGCATGCAAACGGCTGAGCGCGTGCTGCAGCTGCTCGAACACTTCATTGCCCACGGCCTGCGCGGTGCTCAGGGTCTGGCCGGGAATGAACTCCATGCCCAGTGCCAGGCCACCCAGGGTGCCAAGCAGCGCGGGGGCATGCTTCCAGCCGCCCAGGCGATGCAGCATGCGGGCCTCACGGCGCACCATCAGCCGCGCGATCAGTGAAACGGGGGTGCCGCGGTAGCGGGAGTAGTCCTTGATGACCGCCTCGCGCCCGTCCAGGCAGGTGCGATAGACGTCGGGGGCCAGGAAGCGTTCGCCGCGCTTGAGCAGCAGCGGGGTGGCGGCGTCTTCGCCGCAGGAGGAGGGGGGCAGGGCAGGGAGATGCATGTCGGGGTCTCGGTCGACCCGGTGGGTGGCGCAAAGCGTCAAGCGAACCGGTGTTACAGGGAGTTACTAAGTTTTCGTTAATTTTAGTACTCGCCAGTTCGCTATTCCACGATTTGTCGGAGAAATGTCGGGGTCGTGGCTGGAACAGTTCGTCGCACCCGATCGGACAATTCCGTCTCACTTCGTCTTTGGTTCTTTCAGAATCAATAGGTTGGGCGTCGCGTCGCTTCGTTCATCCGCGGCCCGCTGAACGTCACGCACGTCCGGCTTGACCCCGACGCACGGCCTGCCGACCATAAGCTGTTAATTCGCGACATCGGCGGCCGCCCCTTCCTGGCACGTCCCCGTTCCCTGCCGCGGTCCCCACCGGTGCTGGCCGCTTGGCCGTGCATCGCCCTGTTTCCCGTTCCGGCTGCGGCTGGAGGAAAGTGTTTTGATCATCAAAATCGTCATTGCAGCGCTGTTCGTCGCCTGCGTGCTGTACATCCACTTCCGTGGCAAGGTTCGCGCGCGCTGGTCGCGCCAGCTGCTGGACCACTCCAGTTTCATGGCCCCGATCAACGTGGTCATGTACATGTTCTCGAAGGTGCCGACCACGCCGTTCCTGGACCCGGCCAAGGAGTTCCCGCAGCTGGAGCCGCTGCGCCAGAACTGGCAGATGATCCGCGACGAGGCGCTGGCGCTGCGCGATGCACAGAAGATCGCGGCCTCCAGCACGTTCAACGATGCCGGCTTCAATTCGTTCTTCCGCCGTGGCTGGAAGCGCTTCTACCTGAAGTGGTACGGCCCGTCGCACCCGTCGGCGAAGGCGATGTGCCCGAAGACCACGGCGTTGCTGGAGTCGCTGCCGGACGTGCGCGCGGCGATGTTCGCGCAGCTGCCGTCGGGCAGCGAACTGCGTCCGCACCGCGATCCGTTCGCCGGTTCGCTGCGCCTGCACCTGGGCCTGGCCACGCCGAACAACGACGGCTGCTACATCGAAGTGGACGGCATCAAGAAGAGCTGGCGCGATGGCGAGTGGATGATGTTCGACGAGACCTACATCCACCATGCGCACAACGAGACGCCCGATGACCGGGTGATCCTGTTCTGCGACATCGCCCGCCCGCTGCGCTTCGGCCTGCCGGGCCTGTTCAACCGTGCGGTGGCGGCCACGCTGCTGGCCGGTGGTGCCTCGCCGAACCTGCCGGGTGACCCGACCGGTGGCGTCAACAAGGCGTTCGGCAGCGTCTACAAGGTGCGCCTGAAGGCCAAAGCGCTGCGCGAGCGCAGCGTGGTGGCCTACCAGGTGATCAAGTGGGGCCTGGTGGTGGCGGTGATTGCAGGTATCTGGGCGCTGTGACTGTAGAGCCGAGCCTATGCTCGGCTTGATTTATCGCAACCTGTCCGAAGAGCAGCCGAGCATGGCTCGGCTCTACAGAAAGCAAAAACCCGCGCTGTCGCCAGCGCGGGTTTTTGTTTGGATCAACCCTTCAGTGCCGCCTGCACGAACGGCGGGGTCACCAGCACGCCGGTGTGTAGCGCGGCGGTGTAGTACAGGGTGTTGAAGGTCTTGGCGGCCGAGTCGGCCTGGCGGAAGTCGAAGCTGCTGTCGCCCTTGCGCGCCATGGTCACGCTCCACCAGCCGGTGGGGTAGCACGGCTGCGGGAACGGCAGGGTCTTGAACGAACCGAAGCCGGCCTTGCCCATCTCGGTGCGCATTTCGTTGATCAGCTCGAGCTGCATCAGCGGCGACTCGGACTGCTGCACCAGGATGCCGTCGTCCTTCAGGGCCTTGAAGCAGCTCTCGTAGAAGGCCTTGTTGAACAGGCCTTCGCCGGGGCCGACCGGGTCGGTCGAGTCCACGATCACCACGTCCACGCTGCCGGCCGGGCAGTTGGCCATGTAGGCCACGCCGTCGTCGAACAGCAGCTCGGCGCGGGCGTCGTCGTTGGAATCGCACAGTTCCGGGAAGTGCTTGCGCGCCATCACGGTGACCTGCTCGTCGATATCGCACTGGGTCACGCTCTCCACGCCCTTGTGCTTGAGCACTTCGCGCAGGGTGCCGCAGTCGCCGCCACCGATGATCACCACGCGCTTGGGCGCGGCGTGGGTGAACAGCACCGGGTGGCTGATCATCTCGTGGTAGAAGAAGTTGTCCTTGCTGGTCAGCATGATGGCCCCGTCGATGGTCATCAGGTTGCCCCAGTCGGTGGTCTGGAAGATCTCGATCTTCTGGAACGGCGACTGCACCTCGTCCAGCTTGCCGGTGATGCGGTAGCCGATGGCCGAGCCGGTGCGCTCGAAGTGTTCGATGTACCAGTTGTTGCTGTCAGTCATTGGAAAACAGTCCTGTTCGGAGGGGTGGAGCCGGGCTGGCGGGCGGGGCCGCGTGGCACAGATGCCACATCCGGACGGATCGGCCCGTTCAGGTTGAAACCTGTCACGGGCGCGGGCGCGCATGATAACGAACCTGTGGGCATATAGGCGTTATCATGCCCCCCCCTTTTATTGCCAACAAGGCCGACTGAAATGACCGATTGGTCCCTCGACCAAGCCCGCAAGACCTACTCGATCCCGCATTGGGCGGACGGTTACTTCGACGTGGATCAGGCCGGGCACATGGTGGTGAGACCGACCGGGGCGGACGGCCCGGTGGTGTCGCTGCCCAAGGTGGTCGATGCTGCGCGCGCGGCGGGTGCCAAGCTGCCGCTGCTGGTGCGCTTCCCGGACATCCTCGGCCAGCGCCTGGGCAAGCTGCAGGCGGCCTTCGGCCAGGCCCAGCAGGACTGGGAGTACAGCGGCGGCTACACCGCCGTGTACCCGATCAAGGTCAACCAGACCCGTGGCGTGGCCGGTACCCTGGCCAGCCACCACGGCGAGGGCTTCGGCCTGGAAGCGGGCAGCAAGCCCGAGCTGATGGCCGTGCTGGCGCTGTCGCGTCCGGGTGGCCTGATCGTCTGCAATGGCTACAAGGACCGCGAGTACATCCGCCTGGCCCTGATCGGCCGCAAGCTGGGCCTGCAGACCTTCATCGTCATCGAGAAGCCGTCCGAGCTGAAGCTGGTGCTGGAAGAGTCCAAGGCGCTGGACGTGAAGCCGGGCCTGGGCGTGCGCATGCGCCTGGCCTCGCTGGGCGCCGGCAAGTGGCAGAACAGCGGTGGCGACAAGGCCAAGTTCGGCCTGTCGCCGCGCCAGCTGCTGGACCTGTGGAAGTCGCTGCGTGACACCGAGTACGCCGACTGCCTGAACCTGCTGCACTTCCATATGGGCTCGCAGATCTCCAACGTGCGCGACATCGCCAACGGCATGCGCGAAGCCACCCGCTACTTCGTGGAGCTGTCGCGCCTGGGCGCGAAGATCACCCACGTCGACGTGGGTGGTGGCCTGGGCGTGGACTATGAAGGCACCCGCTCGCGCAGCTTCTGCTCGATCAACTACGGGCTGCATTCCTACGCCAGCAACATCGTGCAGCCGCTGGCCAATGCCTGCGAAGAGTTCGGCCTGACCCCGCCGCGCATCGTGACCGAGTGCGGCCGCGCGATGACTGCGCACCACGCGGTACTGATCGCCAACGTGTCGGAAGTGGAAGAGGCGCAGGAAGGCCGCGTGCCGGACCAGCACGATGACGAGCCGGCGGCGATCCGCCACCTGCGCGAGATCCACGACGAACTGGACGTGCGCCCGGCGGTGGAGCTGTTCCAGGAAGCGCAGCATTTCCATGCCGAAGGCCTGGCCAGCTACGCGCTGGGCCAGATCGACCTGCCGCAGCGTGCGCGCATCGACGATCTGTTCTACGCCATCGCCCATGGCGTGCGTGCGCGCCTGAGCTACGACGAGAAGAGCCATCGCCCGGTGCTGGACGAACTGAACGAGCGCCTGGTCGACAAGTACTTCGTCAACTTCAGCGTGTTCGAATCGATCCCGGACGTGTGGGCGATCGACCAGGTGTTCCCGATCGTGCCCATCGAGCGCCTGGACGAAACCCCGGACCGCCGCGGCATCATCGCCGACATGACCTGCGACTCGGACGGCATGGTGGAAACCTATGTCGAGAACGAGAGCCTGGACAGCTCGCTGCCGCTGCACAAGATGAAGCCGGGCGAGAGCTACCGCATCGGCTTCTTCATGGTCGGCGCCTACCAGGAAATCCTGGGCGACATCCACAACCTGTTCGGCGATACCGACGCGGTGGAAGTGCTGGCCGACGCCGATGGCTACGCCATCACCCAGCAGCGCCGCGGCGACACCACCGACGTGATGCTGGACTACGTGGGCTACCGCCTGGATGAGCTGCGCGCGACCTACGCGCAGCGGGTGGCCGAGGCCCAGCTGTCGCCGGAACGCGCGCAGGAGCTGTCGGAGGCACTGGAAGTCGGCCTGACCGGTTACACCTACCTGTCCGACGAACCGCTGGTCTGATGATTACGGGAACGCCGGGCATGGCCCGGCGCTACCGGTCACCATGAGCGCCCGCGCGATCTTCCACCTGTTCCTGCATGCCGCCGTGCCAGCCCTGCTGGCATGGCTGTTCTGGCGCAAGCGCTTCGCCTCGGCGTGGTTGCTGATGCTGCTGGGCTGGATCATCGATCTGGACCACCTGCTAGCCGACCCGATCTACGCACCGAACCGCTGCAGCATCGGTTTCCACCCGCTGCACGCCGCACCGGCCATCGCGGTCTATGCTGGGCTGTGCGTGCCGAAGAAGACGCGGTTGGTAGGCATCGGTTTGATCATCCACATCGTGCTGGACGCGATTGATTGCTGGTGGATGCACCACCGTTGATGCTTGATGCGTGTCGACCAAGGTCGACACCTACCGGGTGCGGGTGAACCGGTAGCGCCGGGCGGCGCCCGGCGAGCGCAGCGGTGCGTCACGCCACGGGCAACCACAACGTCGCGCGCAGGCCCGGCTGCGCATTCTCCAGCGCCACGCGCCCGCCATAACTAGCGGCGATATCGCCCACGATTGCCAGGCCCAGCCCGCTGCTGCCCTCGCGCTCATCCAGCCGCACACCGCGCTGGGTGACCTGTGACAGTGACTCCGCGGCCAAGCCCGGGCCGTCGTCGCGTACTTCGATGCGTAGCTGTCCGTCGCTGATGTCCGCAGTGATGTCTACCTGCTGTCGCGCCCACCGCCCGGCGTTGTCCAGCAGGTTGCCCAGCATCTCTTCCAGATCCGCACTGGCACCGGCGAACTGCAACGCTGGATCGATACCTGCGGCCGTGAACGCAATGCCGCGTTCGCCATGCACGCGTGCCATCAACCGGCATAGCGCCTGCGCGACAGTCGCAACGTCGCTGCGCTGGCGATGGTCTGCGGCCAACCCTGCCGCCAGGTAACGGTCAACACTGGCCTGCATGCGGGTGCTCTGCTCGCGCACGGTGGTACGCCAATGCGTGCCGTCGCTGTCAGCCTCGGTGGCCAATACGCTCAGTGGGGTCTTCAGCGCATGCGCCAGATCCTGTGCGCTGGTCCGCGCGCGCGCGACCATGCGTTGCTGGTGGTCCAGCAGCGCATTGAGTTCTTCACCCAGCGGTGCGACTTCGGCGCCCAGTTCCTGCGTCTCGATGCGCTGCGCGTCGCCGCGGCGCACCCGTTCCAGCTGTGCACCGAGGCGATGTAGCGGACGCAATCCGAAGTGCACCTGGCTGGCCAGTACCGCCAGCCACGCCGCGACCAGCACGCCCAGGGCGATGGCGGTGCGCTTTCGGAACGCGGCAACATCGGCATCCAGCGCGCTGCGGTCGGTGGCAACCACCGCCACGAACGGTTCACTGGCGCGCGGCAGGCGCACCTGCTGCACGCGTGCGCGCAGCGATTGCTGCAACGGACCGGTCAGGTTGCGCGTGGCCGGACCGGTGACCGCAGCGGGAAGCGTTTCATCCCACAGCGAACGCGACTGCAGCAGCACGCGGCCATCGGCACCGGCGATCTGCCAGTACGCACCGGAGAACACGCGCTGGAAGCGCGCATCGTTCGGTTCCTGGCGCAGCTGCAGCTGGTGGTCGGGGGTGACTTCCATCTGCGCGACCAGGGTCAGCATGTCCTGCTGCAGTTCGTGGTCCAGCCGATCACGCGCGCTGCGCTTGAACAGTTCGCCCAGCAATGCACTGGCCAGCAGCGAGACCAGCAGCAGGCCAACGCCGCCGGCCAGCAGCAGCCGCCGCCGCAGCGAGGGCTGGCGCGTCACGGTGCCGCCAGCCGCCAACCCTGGCCGCGCACGGTCTGGATCAGATCGATGCCGAGCTTGCGGCGCACGCGCCCCAGCAGCACATCCAGCGCGTTGGAGTCGGGATCCAACCCGCCCTCGAACACCTGTTCGCCCAAGCGGTCGCGGCCGATCACCTGGCCGCTGTGGTGGATGAAGTAACTGAGCAGGCGGAACTCCTGCGGGCTTAGCGCCAGCGGCTGTCCGTCCAGTTCGAAGCGGCCGGCGTTGACGTCCAGCTGCAGCGGCCCGCAGTGCAGGCGCGGGCTGGCATGGCCATGGCTGCGGCGGATCAGGGCGCGCATGCGCAGCACCAGTTCGTCGGCCTGGAACGGTTTGGTCAGGTAGTCGTCGGCACCGGCATCAAAGCCGGCCAGCTTGTCGTGCCAGCGCCCGCGTGCGGTCAGCACCAGCACCGGAAAGCTGCGGCCATTGCCGCGCCAGCGCTCGATCACGCTCAATCCGTCCAGGCCGGGCAGGCCGAGGTCAACGATGGCCGCCTGCAGGTCCTCGATCTGGCCGATCTCCTCGGCCTGACGGCCATCGGCGACCACGTGCACCACGTAGCCGGCCTGTTCCAGCAGGGGCACCAGGCGCTGTGCCAGTGCGGCATCATCTTCGGCCAACAGGATGCGCATCAGTCGTCGAGCTCCGTCTTCAGCAGCTTTCCGCTGCGCGCATCATAGTCCAGCTCCACCACCACGCCGTCGCCGCGCAGGATCTCCACTTCGTAGACGCCGTCATCCAGCTCCACTTCCAGCAGCTGCCCCGGAAAGCGCTTGAGTGCATCGCGCACCACGCTTTCCAATGGCACGTAGCGGCCCTGCTGCACGGCACGGCGCGCGACCTGCTGCGCCGGGTCCTGGACGGGCGCGGCGGCGGTAGGAGCGTTGGCCAGGGCCAGCAGCAGGGGCAGGGTGGAGAGCATCGGGGCGCAGGGAGGGCTGTAGGAACAGGCGTGAGTGTGCCGGGGGTGACTAACAGCTGGCTAACAGTGCCGGCTAAGGCGCTGTTAACCACGGGGTGCATTGTGGCGTTGCCGGGATGGTCCGGCCACGAACACGAACAGGAGAACCCCCATGTTGAAGTCGCTCACCCTCGCCACTGTTGCCCTGCTGACCGTCGCGCCGGCCGTACAGGCCGCGCCGCTGGGCATGGCCCAGGTTGAACAGACCCTGCGCAAGGCCGGCTACACCCAGATCCACGAGATCGAGCGCGATGATGGCCTGTGGGAGGCCGACGTGAGCCGCGCCGATGGCCGCTTCAGCGAGGTCTACGTGGACCCGAAGACCGGCGAGATCTTCGACGAGCACAGCGGCCGCGCGCTGCTGACCACCGAGCAGGTGCTGGCACGGGCACAGGCGCATGGCCTGCGCGAGATCCATTCGCTGGAACGCGATGGTGCGACCTGGTCGCTGGAGGCCCGCAATGCACGCAACCAGAAGGTGGACGTGCGCCTGAGCGGTTATGACGGCCGCATCCTGCACAGCGAGCGCGATGGCTGGCTGGATTGACGTTTGCCCATGTAGAGCCGAGCCCATGCTCGGCTTTGCGGCCAACCGTAGCCGAGCATGGGCTCGGCTCTACAGGAGCTGGCTTACCAGCCGTACGGCGGCGGGTAGTCCCAATAGCCCGGGCCGCGGCCGTAATAGCCGCCATACGGACCGAAGAAGCCCGGTCCCTTGCCTTCGCTCACGTGGATGTTGACGTTGACCCCGTGGGTCTTGCCTTCATCGGTGGTGTAGTTCTTGCTCAGGTTCAGCGTGGCGGCGTTGTAGTGGCTGTTGCCACCGTTCTTGGAATAGCCGATGCCGGTGGTGAAGCTGCCGGACACCTTGACCTTGTCGTCGGTGACGTCGGCGATCTTCGCGTCGTCGTGCACGCGCGGGCCGCTCTTGTCGCCGTAGTACGTGCCCGGCGGGTCCTGCTGCAGGGCTGGGTCGTTGAGGTAGCGCATCGGCGCCTGAGGCAGCGTCAGGTCCAGGCCGGCCGCCTGCGGCGCGGTGGCACCTGCGGCGGACTGGGCCAGCACGGTTTCCGGCAGGGCCAGGCACAGCAGCAGGGTCAGGGGGCGGATCATGACGGCGCTCCAGCGGACAGGTGGCCACGCAACACGCGGCGGTACAGGCCGACGCTAGCAGGGGTTGCTTGAATGATGCCTGTCGGCGCCCGCTTACGGTAGAGCCAGGCCATGCCTGGCTGCAGGCTACAACCGGCCGAACCCGAACAGCCCCTCCAGCGCATGCGTGCGCCGCTCGATCCGGGCGCGCAGCAGCTGCGCGCCGATCATTGAATAGGTGATGCCGTTGCCGCCGTAGGCCATGGCGAAGTGCACCCGCGGGCCCCACTGATCGTGCGGGCCGAAGAAAGGCAGGCCGTCCGCCGTTTCGGCGAAGGTGCCGGCCCAGGAAAACGCCGGTACCGGGTCCAGCCGTGGGAACCAATGCTGCAGCTGCTTCATCAGCTGGTCGGCCTTGCGCTGCACGCGCCGGTCGCGGCGGGCCGGGATGTCGATGGCATCGTCCAGTCCACCCACCAGCAGGCGCCGGTCGCCGGTGGCGCGCAGGTACAGGTATGGGCGTGCGCTCTCCCAGACCATCGTGTTGCGCAGCCGGCCCAGCACGTCCGCATCGATGGGGTCGGTGATGAAGGCATAGCTGCTGCGGTTGCGGGCGACGCGTTGATCGAGCCAGCGCTGGTTGGCATAGCCCATGGCCAGCACGACGTGGCGTGCGCGGACCGTGGCACCGGCTTCGGTACGGGCGGTCACCCCGCGCGCGGTGGCATCGAGGCTGTGCAGTACGGTGCGGTCATGCACGTGGCCGCCGCGCCGGCGCACGCGCTGCAGTAGCGCATAGGTCAGCCGATATGGATCAACCCGGGCCGCCTGCCGGGTCAGCAGGGCGCCGCCGGCCTCAACGTCGAAACGTTCCCGCAGTGCCTCCGGGCCCAGCCAGCGGGCATCCAGGCCGATGCCGCGACGGGCATCGCCCTCGGCCATCAGGCGCGGCACGTCGCGATGGCGGCTGGCCAGGTACAGGCTGTCCATGCGCTGGAAATCCACATCCTTCAACCCGCGCGCCACGTCGCCCAGGGCCGGAATGGCCTCGGCACACGCACGGTAGGCAAGCGCGGCGGCGTCCTGGCCGTAGCGCTGGGCCAGTTCCAGCAGATGGGTATCGATCTCGTACTGCAGCAGCGCGGTGCTCGCGGCCGTGCTGCCCCAGCCGATGTCGCGCTGCTCGATCACCGCCACGTCGTGGCCATGCCGGGACAGTTCGTCGGCAATCAGCGCGCCGGTGATGCCGCCGCCGACCACCAGCACGTCGCAGCGCAGGTCCTGCTGCAGCGGCGGGAAGGCGTGGATCAGGCCATTGCGAACCGCCCACCACGGGTAGCCACTCTTCAGGTCCATGGGTCAGCCTGCCGGATTGATTTCATGCTCGTCCTCAGGCTGATCTGCAAGCAGTCGAGCAAACAGGTCGGGGAGGTCGCGCGCTACCGGGAGGGCGTACTGACGTTCCATGCCAATGAATGGAATCCGCACTACCGGCATTGCTGCGTCCAGTGTGTCGAATCCAAATCCCTCCCCGCCGCCGTCCGACGCGAACAGGAATATGCCCGGCGCGTATGATTCAACTTCATACTCACGATTGAAGGCGACCACCTCTTCCGCTTTCCAGAAGACAATGTAGTTGTCGCCAATAAATCCTTCGCCACCGTTGTGCGCCCTAAGGAATTCAAGGTAACTCTCGGGAAGTGCCACTCCCACGCGGGCTGACAGATCAGCAATGGCCGACATTTCAGCCGGGCCATTGAGCTGTCCCTCTGTCAGGTGATATTCCATGACTGCTCTTCCATGTCTCTCGGGGACTGGTTAAACCAGAAGTTTGCCTGCTGCTGATGAATGTCGCGATGGGGGATAACGTCATGGGCGGAGTCGGTTGGCGTCCACCATTGCCCGTAGATCAGGCCGTGGGCTGGCCGGTATGCGGGGTCTGGATCAGTTCGGACAGATCGAAGCCCTGCAGGCGCGCGGACGCCAGATAATGGTCCTGCACGGTGGCGTCCAGCTGCGGTTCGCGGGCCAGCAGCCACAGGTACTTGCGGTCCGGGCTGCCGACCAGCGCGACGCTGTAGTCCGGGGCGACCTGGATCACCCAGTAGTCGCCCTTGGCGAACGGCAGCCAGCGCAGGCCCTTGGGCAGGAAACTGACCTCCAGGCGCGCGCTGTCGTTGTCGATCGCGCAGGCCTCGCCGGTGGCCTCTTCGATCTCGCCGTCCATGCGGCAGCGGTTGGTGACACCGACGTTGCCGTTGTCGAGCAGGGTGTAGTGCGCCGACACGTCGGTGCAGCCTTCCGGTTCATGGCGCATTGGCAGGCGTGCGATCTCGTACCAGGTGCCTAGGTAGCGGGGCAGCTTGAGGTCGGCAACGGTCTTCAGCGGCGGGTGCTCGGTCATCGGCGGTCGTGGCAGGGGGGGGGCCTCCACGATGCCGATGGCCTTGCCATGGGCGGGTGAAGCCGGGGCGATGGCCGTGTCCAGAACGTTCCGTCGCTGCTGCGGCGTGCCCGTTGTCACCGGTGCGGCGGTATGCTGCCGCCAGCGCCGTGTTTTCCTGATCCAACCGAAGTGGAGGTGCCGATGTACCAGGTGATCCTGTTGAAGAGTGAATCCGCGTTCGCACGCGAACAGTGGCCGCAGGTCGATGATCTGGTCGACTACGAAGGCGTGTCCTACAGCCTGCGTGCCGGGCCGCGCCAGCCGCTGCCGACCGACCACGACTGGCATCCGGTGGCGGTGTACGCGCCCGATGAGATCACCGAGGAAGAGTTCCAGGACTGGTACGCGCTGCAGCAGCCGACCGTGGAAGAGCTGCGCCTGAAGTACTGATATTGCTGCGCGTCGCCCATCCGCCCTTTACCGCCTGTGCCGTATAGTCGCGCGCAGGCGCGGTGGTCCGCGCGAACCGGTGTGGCTGGCGTGTCTTCTTTCCTGCGATCGATCCGTGCACGGGGCCCCTGGTGGGTCCTGATGCTGTGCACCGCCCTCCTGCTGTCCGCGCCGGTGCTGGCACAGGATGAAGACCCCACGCCGAAGCAGCAGCTGGCGGATATCGATGCGAAGCTGAAGGAAGTCGACCGCAAGCGTGGTGATGCCGCGGCCATCGAAACATTGGCCATGCTGTCCGAGGACGCTTCGAAGGCCCGGCGTGACGCCGAGGCGCTGGAGAAGTCGCTGCAGCCGCAGCTGGACCGTCTCGACGAACAGCTAGCGCAGCTGGGCACGCCTGCCGAGGGCACCACCGAGCCGCCCGAACTGGCGGCGCAACGGCGCACGATCAACAAGCAGCGCGACGGCCTGGCCGCATCGGTGGCGCAGGCCAAGACCAGTGCCGTGCGTGCCCAGCAGCTGGCAGCCGACATCGACCAGCAGCGCACTGCGCAGCGCGCCGAAGACATGGGGAAGAAGGTCGCCTCGCCGTTGTCTCCGGCACTGTGGAGCAAGGTGGCCGAGCGCCTGCCCATCGATATCGCACGCGTCGCGCCGTTGGCCGAGCAGGGGCGCGATACGTTCGTTGCCGGCGTCCGGGCCAATGGCTGGGGCACGCCGTTGCTGGGCCTGATCGCCGCGCTGGTGATGATGTTCCCGCTGCGGCTGTGGCTGCGCCGCTTGGGGCGGCAGTTCGCCGCGTCCGATCGTGCGCCTGATGGACGCCTGCGCCGTTCCGGCCTGGCCATGTGGTTGTTGCTGGTCGGCACGTTGCTGCCCGGCTATGCCGTGGTGGTGCTGATGGCGGCGCTGGACGCCATCGATGCCATCGCGCCGCGCCTGCAGGTGGTGGCCGACGGCCTGGAGACGGCCACCTTCCGCGCCGCCTTCATCGCTGCACTCAGCGCCTGCATGCTGGTGCCCAAGCGCCCGTCATGGCGGCTGTTGAACCTGGACGACACCGCCGCGCTGAAGCTGCGCAAGTACGCGTGGGGCGCGGCGGCGCTGGCCTGGCTGAGCACGGTGCTGATGGCCCTCGACCAGGCCACGCGCACCAGCGATGTCACCACGGTGGCGCTGGATGGCCTGATTGCCCTGACCTACCTGGGCCTGATCATGGCCATGCTGGTGACCCTGGCACGCCTGCATCGCCGGCAGACCGCCGAGGCCGAGGCCAAGCTGGAGGCACAGGCCGATGGCGTGGGCGCGGCCACGCCGGTGCGCCGCAGCAGCTGGCTGGTATTGGCACGCGTGGCGGGCAACGTCGCGGTGGTGGCCGCCATCGTCGCGACGTTGCTGGGCTACCTGAACTTCGCCAAGTTCGTGAACCAGCAGCTGATCGGCGGCAGCATCGTGGTGCTGGCAGCGACCCTGCTGTTCAAGTTCGTTGATGACCTGAGCACGTGGATGCTCAACGCGGACAGCAAGGTGGGCCAGACCATCCTGCTCAGCACCGGCCTGAGCGTGTCGCGCCTGGAGCAGGCCGGCGTGCTGCTGTCGGCGGCGTTGCGCACCATCGTCGTACTGATCGCGCTGCTGGCGCTGGTGGCACCGTTCGGCAACATCGGCGCGGTGGTGGAGCGCTTCTCCTCGCTGTTCACGTCTGGATTCGACATTGGCGGAACCAAGCTGGAGCCGGTGCGCATCGTGCTGGCGGTGCTGGTGCTGCTGGCTGGCCTGGCCGTTACCCAGCTGGTACAGCGCTGGCTGACCGACACCTACCTGCCCAAGACCGAACTGGATCTGGGCGCACGCAATTCGGTCAGCACCGTCGCCCGTTACGTCGGCATCATCATCGCGGTGATCTGGGCGCTGAGCGCGATGGGGCTGCAGCTGAGCAAGCTGGCCCTGCTGGTCAGCGCGCTGTCGGTGGGTATTGGTTTCGGCCTGCAGGTGATCACCCAGAACTTCGTCTCCGGCCTGATCCTGCTGGCCGAGCGGCCGGTGAAGATCGGCGACTGGGTGAAGCTGGGTGACCAGGAGGGCGACATCCGCCGCATCAGCCTGCGTTCGACCGAGATCCAGGTGGGCGACAAGTCGACGCTGATCGTGCCCAACTCCGAGCTGGTCACCAAGACCGTGCGCAACATGACGATGGGCAACAACCAGGGCCGCATCCAGATCCAGTTCGCGGTGCCGCCCAGTACCGACGTCGGCAACCTGCGGCAGGCGCTGCTGGATGCGTACACCGCGCACACCAACGTGCTGAATCAGCCGGCACCGACGGTCTACATCGACAGCATTGCCGGTGGCCAGATCACCATCAACAGCTTCGCGTACGTAGCCAGCCCGCGGCAGGTGTATGCCACCCGCAGCGATCTGTATTTCAGCCTGCTGCAGATCCTGGCGGAGCGGAACATTCCGCTGTCGACCCCGACCGACATCCACATCACCCGCGATCCGCAGGAGTAGGGGGTGTTCTGCAGGGCTGCGCCCTGCACCCGCCGAAGCAACGTCAACCGCAAGAGCAACAGCAAAAGCTGGCATTCCGAGGATTGGCGGGGTGGGTCCGGTTGCGGGAGACGCCGTAAACCCATCCTTGGGGGCTTGGCCGCGGCATCCATGCCGCGGACACTCCCGCAACCGGCCCCACCCCGCCTTCGACAGATTTCCGCGATCTGTTGGAATTGCTTTTGGGGTCAGATCCGTTTTCCGTAGGAAAACGGATCTGACCCCATTTTGATTTTCGATATCTGACAGATTGTGTCGACCAAGGTCGACACCTACCGACAGCCGCAGGAATCTGTCAGAGGCGGGGCGGTGTCGGAGTGCGGGGTGTCAGCCGCATGGATGCGGCTGCCAAGCCTCCAGGGACGGATTTACGGCGTCCCCGCACTCCGACACCGCCCCGCCATCCCACGGAATGCACGCTGTTGCTGTTGCCGTTGCCCCGGCTTGTAGCGGGTGCAGGGCGCAGCCCTGCAAAGAACCCTACCCGCGCGGTCGGCTGCGCGAGGGCACCAGTGCGAACGTATCCACTGCCAGCTTCTCGGCGTGGTTCAACCACGCGCGGATCTCCAGATCGTCCACTTCGTGATCCAGCCCGAACGACACGTTGATCTTGCCGTTGGCATCGGGCTGCACCCACTGCTGGGCCAGCACCACCTTGCGCTGCGACGACACCGCTTCGATCCAGAAACCACGATCCGGGCGCGTACTCGCCACCAGCTGCAGCATGTACTGGCCGGCGCGGGTACGACGGCCCTTCTGGGTGATCATGTGTGCCTGGCGCACGCTCGGGCGCGGGCCCTGGAAGGCGTCCAGCGGCGCATCCACGGCAATGCCGCCACGCAGGTCGTTGTCGCGGTACAGCTTGATGCCGTTGTCGCGGTTGACGAGCAGGGCGCACCAGTCACCGTCGGCCGAGCCGTCCTCGAACGCGGTGCAACGGTCGACATAGGCCAGGGTGTTGTCCGGGTTGGCATCATCGAACTGGCGCGAGGTGTTTTCCAGATACACGGACTTCAAACCCCAGTCCTTGTCGTACTCGAGCAGCACCGGTGGCTGCACGTGCTGCAGGCCGACCACCACCTGGTCGTCGCCGTCGATCTTCAGTTCGCGGGTCGGTTCGCCCAGCCACAGCGAACGGGCGAAGGCGAGGTACTGCGGGTAATCGCGGCCGCCATCGCGCTGGGTGGCCACGCTGGCGCTGGGCGCGCGCTGGGTATCGATCAGCGAACGGCCAAAGCCCATCGTCTTCAGGTTCGGGTCCAGCAGGCTGAGCAGGGTCGCACCCGAATCCAGGGTGGTGCCGGCGTCGGCGCTGAGCTGCTGCGGGGCGATGCCATCGCCCAGGAACAGCAGCAGGTTCTCGCGTTTCTGCCGGGTCAGGATGTGGGTCAGATCGTTGGGCATCGCCAGGTGATCGGAGGCGATCACGATCAGTGTGTCCTTGCCGTACGGGCTGGCCTGGATGCGCTGCACCAGCTGCGAGATCAGCCGGTCACTGCACTTGAGCGCGTTGAGCATGTTGATGTTGCCGTACTGGCTCTGGTAGCGCTCGCCCTTGCACGACACCGGCAGATGGCCGGCTGGGTGATGGGTATCCATGGTCAGCGTGGTCAGCATGAACGGCGAGCCGGCGCGCGAGAGCTGCTCGAAGCGCTGGTAGGCGGTGTCCAGCAGCACGTCGTCGTGCACGCCCCAGGCCGAGTAGTGGATGCGGCCAATCTTCTTCTGCTGCTTGAACCAGGCCAGGTCATGCACTTCATCGAAACCGTGGCTGGCCAGGAACTGGCCCTTGCCGGCGAACTGGCCGTTGGCACCGCCCAGATAGTGGTTGGTGTAGCCCTGCTGCTTCAGGTAGTCGCCCAGGCATACCGCCTTGGGCAGGAAGCTGCCCATGCGGTCCATGCTGTTCTCATCGCCCTGCGAGGTGGTCAGCGGTACGCCGCACATCGACGACACCAGGCCGGCGATGGTCCAACCGCTGCCTTCGGCCGAGGCCAGCCCGCGCACGTCCAGCGACTTTGTGGCCAGGCGGTTGAGATTGGGCATCAGGCCCGGGAACACGTTCTCATCCAGGTAGGTGCGCTCCAGGCTTTCGCCATAGATCCAGACGATGTTGCGCGGACGCTGCAGTGGCTGCGTCGGTACCTGGTACTCGGGGGCGATGCGCGCGAAGTCGACCGGGCGCAGCTGCTGGTACAGGCGCTGGCCGTCGCGGGCCAGCGGGCTGATCATGATCGTGGCCACCCACACGGCCGCGAAACCGGCGAACAACGCGCCACCGTGGCCGGGCCGGCGCCAGCGCTTGACCCGCGTGGCGAACAACGGCAGCAGCGAGACCAGCGCCAGCACGATGAAGCCGGCGATATAGCCCTTGAAGTCGGAGACACCGGCGCCTTCCATGTCGGCGCCCAGGTGGTACAGGGTGGCGGCATTGAGCCCATCACCGGACAGCTTGTCGATCAGCCACCACGCGCTGAGCGTGAGCAGCAGCAGCGAGAACGCACCGGCCTTCCACCACACCCACTTGTCGGACGCGAGGAACAACCAGCACAACAGCAACAACGACAGCAGCAGTATCCAGAGCATAGGCAGCTTCGGCAGTGACGGGGTGGTGGTGATGGACGTCGTACCGACGCGTGTCCATCCGACCGGCGCTGCCGCAAGCACATGCATGTGACAGGCCGATGACCCGATAGTGCATGCACGAACCTGACTGAAATGTTTGTTGAAATGACGCGCGCGCAATCACGCTCAGAAGGTAAAACGAGCGTGAAAGGCTCCGTTGGATTGCATTAAAAACCGCATGAATGCGGGAGTTTTCGTCGATGCGCTAGCGATGCCCGCGTTCTTCGCGTGCGCGCGCGCGACGGTCGAACAGCAATGCACTGGTTACGATGCCAAGGCCGAGCACCACGCCGATGAACAATAGGATCAGCGCAATGAGCGGGTAGCCGAACAGGTGCCAACCGGTGTCGATCTTCATCATCATCGCGGCGGCCATGATCAACGCCGCGCTGATGATGCCGGCCGCTACGCGGTTGGCGATCTTCTGCAGGTTCTCCATCAACCGCGATTCTTCCAGGCCGGTCACCTTCATCTGCAGGCGGTTTTCGGCCAGCAGGGCCATGATGTCCGACAGCTTGCGCGGCCCATCGCGCAGCAGCTGCTGCAGCTCCATCGCCTCGCTGGCGAGGTTGGCGGCAGACAGCGATTTCTTCAGGCGTGCGCGCATCACGTGCTGCAGCTGGCGCTCGACGATGCGGCGGGTTTCCAGCTCTGGTGCAAGCAACCGGCACACGGTTTCCAGGTTGAGCAGTGCCTTGCCCAGCAGGCTCAGTTCCGGCGGCGTGCGCAGCCCGCAGGCGGTGGCGATGCGCACCATGTCCAGCACCACGCGGCCTTCGGAGAACGTGCCGCTGGCGGCGTAACGCGCGATCAACTGGCCGGTCTCGCGCAGATAACGTTCCTCGTCGAAGGCCTCCAGCCGCGTGCTGATGCTGATCAGGTCGTCGGCCACTTCCTCGCCACGGCCATCGACCGCGGCGAACAGGATCTTCAGCAGGCGCTCGCGCAGGCGCGGTGGCATATGCGCGACCATGCCCAGGTCGAAGATCGCCAGCCGGCCATCGGGCATCACCCGCAGGTTGCCCGGATGCGGATCGGCGTGGATCTCGCCATGCACGAAGATCTGGTCCAGGTAGCCGCGGATCAGTGCCGCCGCCAGCGGATCCATCGATTGCTCGGTGCGGCGCACATCGGGAATCGCATCCACGCGCACGCCGGTGGCCAGTTCCATGGTCAGCACGCGCTGGCTGCTGTAATCCCACAGCGGCTGCGGAATCCACAGGCGGCGGAATGGCTTGAGGTGGCGGCCGAAACGGGCCAGGTTCTCGGCCTCGGCGTGGTAGTCCAGCTCCTGCATCAGGGTCTTGGCGAACTCGTTGAGCCAGTCGCGCAGGCGCACGCGGCGGCCGACCTGGGTCAGGTGGTCGGCGGCCAGCGCGAAGCTGCGCAGCGCCTCCAGGTCCGAGCGCAGCTGTGCGGCGACTTCAGGCTTCTGCACCTTCACTGCTACCTGGCGGCCATCGTGCAGCACCGCGCGGTGCACCTGCGCGATCGACGCGCAGCCCAGTGGCTCGGGATCGAACGCAGCGAACAGCTTGTTCACCGGCGCGCCCAGTTCCTGCTCGACGATGGCATGGATGCGCTCGACCGGAATCTCGGCCACCTTCTCCTGCATGCGCTCCAGCGCCGTGGCGAACTCCACCGGCACCATGTCCGGGCGGGTAGAGAGCATCTGGCCCAGCTTGACGAAGGTGGGCCCCAAGGCTTCCAGGTCACTGACGAACTGTTCCGGGTTGCCATCTGCCGGTACGTCGGCCGGATTGCCCGCGGCATCCAGGTTCATGCCGGAAAACACGCCTGAATGGCGGTAGCGCATCAACAGGCGCAGGATCTGGCTGCGCCGGTTCATGCCTTTGACCAGCGGGGGATTGCCATTGGCGGTGGGCGGATTGCTCAAGCGGAACTCCCATGCGGCAAAGACGGTCGTGCCGGCCGCTGGCCAGCAATGTCCGGATTCCGCAGTGTCGCCGGGGGGCGGTAGGCACGCGGTGAATCCGACCGCTTCCGCAGCCGCCCCGGTATCGGTCAGAATCCGCTCATTCCCTCTCTGGACTTCCCATGGCCGGTGCCAGCCTGTTCGCCCTGCTCGACGATATCGCCACCCTCCTCGACGATGTCTCGGTCCTGACCAAGGTCGCGGCGAAGAAAACCGCCGGTGTGCTGGGCGACGACCTGGCGCTGAACGCGCAGCAGGTGACCGGGGTCAACGCCAACCGCGAGCTGCCGGTGGTGTGGGCGGTGGCCAAGGGCTCGCTGGTCAACAAGGTGATCCTGGTACCGGCAGCACTGGCGATCAGCGCCCTGGAGGCCTGGCTGCACAGCCGCGGCTGGAACGTGCCGCTGATCGTGCCGCTGATGATGATCGGTGGTGCCTTCCTCTGTTTCGAAGGCGTGGAGAAGCTGGCGCACCGTTTCCTGCACTCAGCCGAGGACGACGCCGAGCATCAGGCCGAACGGCGCAAGGCGCTGGCCGATACGCAGGTGGACATGGTGGCGTGGGAGAAGGACAAGGTGAAGGGCGCGATCCGCACCGACTTCATCCTCTCGGCCGAGATCATCGTGCTGACCCTGGGCGTGGTGGCCACCGCGTCGTTCACCAACCAGGTGGTCACGCTGGCCGTGGTTGCATTGGCGATGACGGTGTTCGTCTATGGGCTGGTCGCGGGCATCGTGAAGCTTGATGACGTCGGCCTGTACCTCTCGCGCAAGGGCGGAGCCATTGCCGCTTTCGGTCGCGGCCTGGTGGCGTCGGCGCCGTGGCTGATGAAGTTCCTGTCGGTGGCTGGCACCATCGCCATGTTCCTGGTCGGCGGCGGCATCCTGGTGCACAACGTGCCGGCGCTGCACCACGCGGTGCAGGCGCTGGGCGGTGAAGGGCAGTGGGGCTGGCTGATCAGTGCTGCGGCCAACATGGTGGTCGGCATCATCGCCGGCGCCATCGTGCTGGCGGCGGTGACCGGGTTCCAGAAGCTGCGCGGGAAGTAAGCGAAGGGCGTGCCGACCAACGGTCGGCACCCACCAACCGCCGCCGCCGGGCCATGCCCGGCGGAGCGGACTACCCGGCCTGCACCCGGTTCTTGCCCTGCCGCTTGGCTGCATACAGCGCGTCATCGGCGCGGCGCAGCAGGGTCTCGGTATCGTCACCGGGCTGCCATTGCGCCAGCCCGGCGCTGAAATGCACCGGCACGCGCCGGTCCTGCACGGTCAGCACGCGGTGCGCCAGTGAACGTTGCAGGCGCTGCACGGTGGCCATGCTGTCGGCGCCCTGGGTTTCCGGCAGTACCAGAACGAACTCGTCGCCGCCCAACCGTGCGATGCCGTCGGTGGCGCGCAGCAGCAGCTTGCACACGGCCACCAGGTGCTGCAGCAAAGCATCGCCACCAGCGTGACCGTGCGCCTCGTTGGTCAGGTGGAAATCATCCAGATCGATCACCGCCACGCCCAGCGGCGAGTTGTTGCGCATGGCACGCGCCAGCTCACGCTGCAGCAGTTCGTCCAGGCCGCGGCGGTTCAGTGCCTGGGTCAGCGGATCGATACGCGCCAGGTCACCAGCAGCACGCAGCTCCTGCTCCAGCTCGGCAATGCGCTGCTCTGCGCGTTCTACTTCCTGTCGCGCGCTGGCCAGATGATCGCGGGCCTGCGCGGCCTGCTGCTGCACCTTGCCGGTATCGCGCATCACCTCCTGCAGCAGCTGGTTGAGGTCGGCGATGCTGCGCGCCTCACGCAGCTGCAGCGCGTAGCTGCCGATGCGGTCGTGGTACTCACCGGTGCTGGTGGCCATGCCATCCATGCGCTCGATGAACTCGCCCATCAACCCGCGCATCGCCGCCTTCGAATCGTCGATGCCCTGGCGCAGCAGTCCCTGCTTGTAGATCACTTCGCGCAGTTCGGCGCGGGTGCGCTCGACCGCCTCAGCTTCCAGCGGTCCGTCCAGCAACTGGCGCACCGCCGCGATCTGGCCCTGCAGCCAGCTGCGGTCGTCCAGCAGCTCGCTCACGTTCTCCAGCAACAGCGCGAACAGCTCCAGCAGCAGTGCCTGCTGCTCCTGCCAGCTTTCGGCGCGCACGCCAACCTGGTGGCCGAGTTCGCGCACGCCCTGTTCGATCGGCTCCAGTGCGGTACCCGGCTGCCACTGGCGCAGCCGCGTGGCCAGGGCCTGCGCTTGTTCGCGCAGATCCGGGTCGTGCTGCAGCAGGGCCACCACCGCACCGCCCAGCAGCAGCCGCAGCTGCTCGGACAGGCGCAGGCTTTGCGGCTGCCCGTCCGGGGAATGCTGCTCGATGGTGCGGATGTACTTGTCGATCAACTGCCGCATCGCGCGGCCGTAGCGCGGCCAATCGGCGCTGGCCTGCGCCGATTGCAGGCGGTCGCCCATGTCGCCCAGTTCGCCGGGCAGAGTGGCCATGCCGTTGGCGAACGCCGCCAGCAGCGGTTCCGGCGCGTCGGCGCCTGCGAACAGCTGCTGCAGGGCCACGCCACCGCCGCCCTGCAGCACCACGCGGTCGCCCAGGCCATCGTCCACCACCGCGCGCACGCGTGCCTGCGGCCCAAAGGCGGTACCGGGGGCAGGGCGGTGGTCGGGCTGGTCCGTCATGGAGCGAATCCTGGGGCTGGCAGGGACTGGTTCCAGCATATCGGCGCGGCTGCCGATGGCTTGAACGGCTACGATGGGCGACAGAATGCCGCAGTGGAGGTGGTGATGCGCGTGATGTTGCTGGGGGCGACCGGGCTGGTCGGCGGGCTGACCCTGTCCAGGCTGCTGGACGACCCACGCTGCAGCGCCGTCGTGGCGCCCACTCGCCGCCCGTTGGGCGTAACTCTCGGGAAGCTGGAGAACCCGGTGCTGGCCTTCGATGCGTTGCCGGCCGCACCGGAGTGGGCGCGAGTGGATGCGGTCATCTGCGCACTGGGCAGCACCATTGCCCAGGCTGGCAGCCGCGAGGCTTTCCACCGCATCGATCATGACTACCCGCTGGCGTTCGCGCGGCTCGCACAGGCACAGGGTGCGCAGATCTATGTGCTGAATTCCGCAGCCGGTGCCAACCCGCAGTCGTCGATCTTCTACAGCCGGGTGAAGGGCGAGCTGGAGCGCGACCTTCGCGCGTTGGGCTTCAATTCGTTGACCCTGGTCCGCCCAGGGCTGATCGGGGGCGAGCGCAGCGAGGTCCGCCGCGGTGAGCGCCTCGCATTGAAGGTGCTGGGCGTGCTGGGGCCGGTGCTGCCGCGGGCGTGGCGGATCAATCCGGCCGCTGAGATCGCCAAGGCACTGGTCGAGGCCGCGCTGGCCCCGCAACCGGGCGAGCACGTGGTGGCATCGCGCGCGCTGGTCGGCTGATGTCACGTGCGCTGCGCCTGACCCAGTTGCTGCAGCTGCTGCGCCGTCATCGACGTCCGGTGGCGGGGCAGGCGCTGGCCGACGCGCTGGGCATCAGCTTGCGCACGCTGTACCGCGATATCGAAACCCTGCGCGAGCAGGGCGCTGACCTGCGTGGCGAGGCCGGCGTCGGCTACCTGCTGGCACCGAGCGATACCTTGCCTCCCATGACCCTGCCACCGGCCGAGATCGATGCGCTGGTGCTGGGCCTGCGCTGGGTCGCCGCCCGCACCGAGCCGGCGCTGGCCGAGGCTGCGCGTGACGCCCTGGCGCGTATCGCGCATGTGTTGCCTGCGGCGCGCCGCGAAGCGCTGCGTGACAGTGGTCTGCGCGTGGGCCCTTCGCGCGCTGGGAGCAAGGTTCCCCCCGCGCGCCTGCAGGCCGTGCGTGAAGCCGTGGGTTCGCAGCAGCGATTGAAGTTCGGCTACGAAGACGCGCAGGGCCAGCGCAGCGAGCGCATCGTCTGGCCGTTCGCGCTGGGCTATTTCGACGAAGTGCCGATGCTGGCGGCGTGGTGCGAAGGCCGCGAGGACTTCCGGCATTTCAGGCTGGACCGCATCCGCCAGGTGCGTGTGCTGGAGGATCACTACCGCGTGCCACGCGCCACCCTGCTGCGGCGCTGGCAGAAAGCACAGGGCATCGCACCGGACTGGCTGGATCGTTCGTAGCCACAATGAGGAATGGCGCTGTGCATCAACGTGGTGGGCTTACACAGCTGGTTGGCTATGTGCCGGGGAGGTCGGGGTGGTACAGGTAATCGTCGACTCTATGGCCTGGGTTACGAGGCCCGACGCATCTTCCAAGAATGTCCTGACTCTCGAAACTTGGGGTTCACCAGGTTTACTGGGTGTACAACCCCAGGTGAAGGTGATGGGAGATGGAATGTTCTTGTCGACTTTGGCGCGCCCCCCGATGCAGATCCATCCGGCGGGACACGTCACGACCTCGAGGTTGATGTATACCGGAAACCTCGGATACCCACTGAAGTTCATCGTGGCAGTAACGCTGGCGCCTGTTCCAGACACGTTTGGAACGCTGTCCAGCTGAAATGGCTTCGTCAGGGTAGCGACGCCCAGGGTGGACATTCTCTCTATGGGCATGAAGAAAAGGTCATTCTCCCAAGGAGAGCCATCGTTTCCCCTGCCATGAACAAGGCCGTAGGCGGAGTTGCCGGCATAGACGGGACCACCACTATCGCCGCCTTTGTTCATCACGGTTCCATCAAGGCTGACGACTTGGACGTAGGTGCCGGCTTCCCCCTTCCAGTTGGCTGCGAACTCTGCGTCTTTGATGGATCCGCATGTGCGACCGGTCGTTACGCCGAACTTGCAGACCGTTGTGCCTGGTGTCATGTCGGCAAGTGATGCCTCATCGGTTATCGCCAGCTTTTCCCCATCGACAATGATTTCGTTCGACTGGGAGAAGATGACGCCGCCACGCTGCTGTGCACCCCACTGAACGTCGTAAGATCCTTTGTTGCGTTCACTCTTGAACAGAATGCGAGCGGTTGGGTTGCGTTGATAATTGTCGTTGTCACAGTGACCGGCAGTGGCCAAGCCTAGTTCGCGAGTTGCAGTTTCGACCACGTTGAAGCCTGCTGTGCAGAGTTGCTGCTGGTAGCCCTCCAGTCGCCGCCCGCCCGCCACAGTGTTTGTTGGCTCTATGAAACCTGTGGTCTCTTTTACGCGGATGAAGTCGACGACGGAGAGAAGATTGGAAAGTCTGGCGCGTACGGCATCGGGATCGCGTACATATACCTCGACGATGGAATTCTTTATGTCTACCGTGGCCGCAAATTCGATGCCCGCCTTGACGAGCTGCTCGGACACTTCCGCCTGGGTGGCGCGGAGAAGCTCGAGAGAGCGTGGCGAATTTTCCGCGACGTAGAGGCGATCTTTGGTATAGGCAGATAGCTGGCCCGAGGCATCGCCAGTGAACTTCACGACGATCCTGAATTCAGGGGAGTGCTCGATGTAAAGGCCGGCGAACGTCTCAGGCTTCTCCCTCTGAAGCCGTGCGCTGAGTTTACCGGCGGCCCGTTCCGCATCCATTCGTTGCGCGGCTTCGAACGTGCCTATGTGCATGGTTTCCGCGTAGTGCTGTATTGCCACATCCTTGGGGGCGTCGTCCGCAAAGGCGGGAGAAGCGGTGATGATGGCTGCCAATAACGGGAGATATCTGCGTATTGTGGTCATGAACTTTCCTTTTCATGTGTATTATGTGAAATTGCGTTCCGTCTGCATTTGACTCTAAATCACTTCTGTCTGTTGCAACTGGTAACTGCGTCTCCCTTTGATTGGTCCGGGGGGCTCCAAAAGAGCGAAGGTTCATCGCCGACGACAGCTCCCATCATGACTTGGCTTTGCGATATGTCGCGAGATCACAGTGGGTCGCCTGTTTTTCCATCCGATGGCGGAAATGCCCGCAATACGCGAGATGTTCGAACGACGATCGACTCTACCCGGTCGACTTCATCTGCTTGATCTACTGACAGAATCTGTCAGCAGACGTGTTCCACCATGATCGCTCCCTACAACGGAGCCTCCCCATGTTCACGCCCAGCACCCTGCTGCAGTACGTGCGCGACGTCGCCACCAGCGCCACCTTCTACAGCGGCATCCTCGGCAAGCCGCCGGTCGAACAGTCGCCCGGGTTTGCGCTGTTCCTGCTCGGCGATGGCGCCGCACTGGGCCTGTGGCAGCGCGACGATGTGCAACCGCCGGTGTCGGCGCAGGCCGGCGCGGCGGAACTGGCGATGGTGGTCGCCAACCCCGTCGCCGTGCAGCAGACGCACGATGCGTGGCGCGCGCTCGGTGTGGAGATCCTGCAGGCGCCGGTGACGCTGGAGTTCGGCCACACCTTCGTCGGAGCGGATCCTGACGGGCACCGCCTGCGTGTCTACAGCCGCGCCGAGGGTATGGTCGCTCGCGATTGATCGCGGGCATTTTGTGGATCCACGCCATGCGTGGATGCGAGCACAAAAAAACGCCGGGCAGTGCCCGGCGTTTTTCCCGTTCATGTGCCAACCAACGGTTGGCACCCACCGATCAGCTGGATCAGCTGGCCAGCGCCAGGTCGTCCATCATCGCGCGCAGGAAGCGTGCGGCTTCACCACCCGTGGCTGCACGGTGGTCGAAGCTGACCGACAGCGGGATGACCTTGTGCGCTTCCACGCCGCCCATCACCGGGGTCATCTGGTGGCGGGCGCGGCCGGCACCGACGATGGCCACGCACGGCGGCACCACGACCGGGGTCGCGTAGCGGCCGGCGAACATGCCGAAGTTGGACAGCGAGATGGTGTAGCCGCTCAGTTCCGAGGCGGCGATCGAACGCGATTCCACCTGCTCGCGCAGGCGGTTGACGCCCTCGCGGATGCCACGCGCGTCGAGCATGTCGGCATTGCGCAGGGCCGGCACGAACAGGCCGTCGTCGGTGTCCACCGCGATGCCGATGTCCACCTGCGCGTGCAGGGTGCGGGTCAGCGCTTCACCGTCGAACCAGGCGTTCATCGCCGGCACCTTCTGCGCGGCGACCACGATCGAACGCACCAGGCGGGCGGTGACGTCGTTACCCGGCAGCCAGGCGTGGATGTCGGCGTCGTCGTTCAGCGTGGTCGGCACGACCTTGCTGTGCGCGTCGGCCATGACGCGGGCCATGTTGCGGCGCACGCCCTTCAGCGGTTCCGGCTGGCCCTTGGCGACCACGCCCGGCGGCTGGGTGCGCATCGGCTTGCCGGCGGCGGACAGCGGAGTGCGGGCTTCGCTCTGCACCGGGGCAGACACCTGCGCCGGGGCCGGCGCGACATACGCGGCGGCAACCGGTGCCGGAGCAGCGCCGAGCTTGGCGGTGCCGTTGGCGGCAGCCTGCTTGACGTCGGCCATGGTGACCGCGCCATCGGTGCCAGTAGCGGCCACGCGGCTCAGGTCCACGCCCAGCTTGCGCGCCATCGCACGCACGGCTGGCACGGCCTTGACGCCACCGACGGCCAGTGCCTGTTCGGCGTGCACGGCGTTGGAGCTCTGCATCGCGCCGACCACGGTACCGGCGTCATCACGCTCGGCCGCGGCGGGCTTGGCTTCTTCCGCGACCACCGGTGCGGCTGCGGCAGGCAGCGGCGGCGGGGTCGGCGCGGTCGGTGCAGCGTGGCCATGGCTGTGGCCGGTGTCCTGGCCATCGGCACGCTGCGGCAGGTTCGGGTCCAGTTCGAAGCTGGCCAGCACCGAGCCGGTCGGGATGATGTCGCCGGCGCCGCCGGACAGTTTCAGCACCTTGCCGGAGAACGGCGAGGGCACTTCCACCACGGCCTTGGCGGTCTCCATCGACACCAGCGGCTCGTCCAGCTTGATCACATCGCCTTCCTTGACGAACCACTCGACGATGGTCGCGTCCGGCAGGCCTTCGCCCAGGTCGGGCAGGTTGAAGTTCTTGGTCTGGCTCATTTGCAGTTCTCTTCCAGCAGTTCCAGTTCGCGGGCCGGCAGCCAGCCCGTCGCGCCATTGGCGCGCTCGGACCACCACCACCCACCGTGTTCGTGATGAAGCTTCACCATCTCGCCACTTTCCACATCCAGCTCGCGGGCGTCGTAGTCGCACAGGGCTTCGGCGCGACCCTCGTCCAGCAGCTGCAACCAGGCGATGGGCGCCCATCCAGCGCGCCCATCGTTGGTGCGTACCCAGGCAAACGCCGGCCATTCCTCGTCACGGACACCTACTTCGACGATCTGGCCGGTGTGGAACCGGAGCGGGTTGGGATACTGGCTGCGGTAAGCCCCCAGAAGGCGGGCCCGCATGTCAGCCGGCCGCCACCGCGCGCTTGGCTGCAGCCACGATCCGCTCAACGCTCGGCAGGTACTTCATTTCGAGGCGGAACAGCGGAATGTGGGTGTCGTAGCCAGTGACGCGTTCGACCGGCGCCAGCAGGTCGTAGATCGATTCCTCGGCCAGGCGCGCGGCGATCTCGGCGCCGAAGCCCGCGGTCTTAGGGGCCTCCTGCACGATCACGCAGCGGCCGGTCTTGGCCACCGATTCGGCGATGGTGGCGAAGTCCAGCGGGCGCAGCGTGGCCACGTCGATGACTTCGGCACTGATGCCTTCGCCGGCCAGCTTGTCAGCCGCTTCCAGTGCTTCCTTCACCTGCGCGCCCCAGGTCACCAGGGTCACGTCGGTGCCATCGCGCAGCACGAAGCAGACGTCCAGCGGCAAGGCTTCGCCGTCGTTGACGACCACTTCCTTGTACTGGCGGTAGATGCGCTTGGGCTCCATGTAGATCACCGGATCCGGTTCGCGGATCGCGGCCAGCAGCAGGCCGTACGCACGCTGCGGCGACGACGGCAGCACCACGCGCAGGCCCGGCACGTTGGTGAAGATCGCCTCGTTGGCTTCGCTGTGGTGTTCCGGCGCGCGGATGCCACCGCCCCACGGCACGCGCAGCACCATCGGGCAGTGCAGGCGGCCACGGGTACGGTAACGCAGGCGTGCGGCGTGGCAGACGATATGGTCGACCATCGGGTACATGAAGCCATCGAACTGGGCTTCTGCCACCGGCTTCATACCCTGCGCGGCCAGGCCGATGGTCAGGCCGGCGATGGTGGTTTCATCCAGCGGGGTGTCGAGGATGCGTTCGGAACCGAAGCGCTGCTGCAGGCCGGCGGTGGCGCGGAACACGCCGCCGTTGACGCCCACGTCCTCGCCCAGCACCAGCACCGACGGGTCGTGCTCCAGCTCCCAGGCCAGCGCCTGAGTGATGGCTTCGATGAGGGTGATCGGCGTGGTGGTCATGCTCTCTTCTCCGCGCGCGACAGCAGCGCTGTCGGCGGCGTTGGTGTGCGCGCCGGGCGCGCCGTTCTTGATCTCATCCATGGCGCTTCTCCAGGGCGATCGCCTGGGCACGCTGGGCCAGCAGGTCCGGCGGCGGATCGGCATACAGGAAGTCGAACATCGCCTCGACCGGCTGCACCGGCGTGTTGAGGTACAGGTTCACTTCCTCGTCCACGCGCGTGCCGCACTCGGCAACCCAGGCGGTTTCCTCTTCTTCGCTCCACACACCGGCGTTGATCAGGTACTTGCGCAGGCGCAGCATCGGCTCGCGCTGCCAGGCATCCTTCACCTCGGCGTCGTCACGGTAGCGGCGCGCGTCATCGGCGGTGGTGTGGTCCGACAGGCGGTAGGTCATCAGTTCCAGCACGGTGCCACCGTCGCCGGCCAGCGCACGCTCGCGTGCCTGCTCCATCGCCGCCAGCACGGCGATCAGGTCGTTGCCGTCCACCTGCAGGCAGTGCAGGCCGCCGGCCAGGCCCTTCTGCGCCAGCGTTTCGGCACCGGTCTGGGCCGAGCGCGGGACCGAGATGGCCCAGCCGTTGTTGACGATGCACAGGATCAGCGGCAGCTTGTAGGCGCCGGCCGAATTCAGTGCCGCGTAGAAGTCGGTCTTGGAGCTGCCGCCGTCGCCGCACACGGCCACCGCGATCTGCGGTTCCTTGTTGAGCTTGAACTTCAGCGCGGCACCTGCGGCGTGCAGGCACTGGGTGGAGATCGGCACGCAGAACGGGAAGTCCTTGGCCGCGTTGCCGCCGTAATCGTTGCCGCGTTCGTCGCCGCCCCAGTACATCAGCACGTCGTGCGGGCGCACGCCGCGCATGAACATCGCGCCATACTCGCGGTACGACGGTGCGAACACGTCGTCCTTCTGCATCGCAGCACCGATGCCCACGTGCGCAGCCTCGTGGCCCAGGCAGGCGGCATAGGTGCCGAGCTTGCCGGTGCGCTGCAGCGCGATGGATTTGCTGTCGAACGTACGTACGAACAGCATCTGCTTGAACAGCGGTACCAGGACCTTGGGGTCGCGCAGCGACGCGGGCAGGTCATCGCGGACGAGCTTGCCGTCCGCGTCCAGGTACTGCAGGTATTCGATCTTGAATTCAGCGGCAACCGTCATTGCGTACTGCACCTTCGACAGAGAAGTTACAAATGATATGAATCGCCATGTTAAGGAACGCGTACGGAATAGCCTTCCTGCGCCGCAACACGGCAACGCCCTGTTTTACCCCTGCCGGCGGGTGGGGGGCCAATAACAACAACGTATTCAGTCGTTGCTGCAAAGCATCAGAATACGCCTCTGGCTGACTGCTGGCGCAACGACCCGATCGGTTCCACGCGCAGGCCCCGCATCGGCCAATGCTCCACGGGGCACCGCACGCCCCGGTATGGACGGCGCGGCTGCCCGCGCGGCTGGCAACGCGCTACCCTTGCCGCCCCCGATCTGGCCGCACCCATGTCCGTCGACAACAACCAACGCGATCTCGAAGCCGGCATCCACACCGACCTGCAGGGGCGCCTGACCTACGGCGGCTACCTGCGGCTGGACCAGCTGCTCAGCGCGCAGCAGCCGCTGTCCAACCCGCCGCACCATGACGAGATGCTCTTCATCATCCAGCACCAGACCTCGGAGCTGTGGCTGAAGCTGCTGGGCCATGAGCTGCGCGCCGCAATCGGCTTCCTGCAGCGCGATGAAGTCTGGCAGTGCCGCAAGGTACTGGCGCGCAGCAAGCAGGTGCTGCGCCAGCTGACCGAGCAGTGGTCGGTGCTGGAAACGCTGACCCCGTCCGAATACATGGGCTTCCGCGACGTGCTGGGCCCGTCGTCGGGTTTCCAGTCGCTGCAGTACCGCTACATCGAGTTCCTGCTGGGCAACAAGAACGCGCAGATGCTGCAGGTGTTCGAGCACGATGCGGCCGGACAGGCGCAGCTGCGCACCGTGCTGGAGGCGCCCAGCCTGTACGAGGAGTTCCTGAAGTACCTGGCCCGCTTCGGCCACGCCGTACCGGCCGTGTATGAAAACCACGACTGGACCCAGCCGCATGTGGCCGACGACGCACTGCAGCCGGTCTTCGAACGCATCTACCAGGACACCGACCGCTACTGGCGCGAGTACGCGCTGTGCGAGGACCTGGTGGACCTGGAGACCGCCTTCCAGCTATGGCGATTCCGACACATGCGCACCGTGATGCGGGTGATCGGCTTCAAGCGCGGCACCGGCGGCTCGTCCGGGGTGGGCTTCCTGGCCAAGGCGCTGGAACTGACCTTCTTCCCCGAGCTGTTCCAGGTGCGTACCAGCCTGCAGGCCGGGCCCCCGTCAGCGCAGGGCTGATCCGTATTCAGCTTGGATCCCGGCCACTGGCTGGATCGTTTCAGATGCAAGTTCAGCGAGCAGGCTGGCACCTGCCTCAAACGGCGTGTATTTGACGTGAACGCCAGAAGTCGGTGATCCTCGCGCGTTGCTCCAACTGCACAGCGGACGTGCTCGTCATCCACCGAACCAGGAAACCCGCATGAGCGTAAACGCCACTGCGAACACCCCAGAGCCGGCGCTGCCGGACTTCAAGACCACGCTGGGCCACCCGCGCCCGTTGTGGATGCTGTTCATGACCGAGTTCTGGGAGCGCTTTGCGTTCTATGGCATCCGCTGGGCCTTGGTGCTGTACATCGTTGCCCAGTTCTACAACGGCAGCGCTGCCGGTGAAGGCGACGCCAGCCGCATCTACGGCGCCTACCTGGCCCTGGTGTATGCCGCAGCCATCTTCGGTGGCTACGTGGCTGACCGGGTACTGGGCTATCAGCGATCGATCCTGACCGGCGCGATCATCATGGCCGCCGGCCTGTTCATGATCTCGCTGCCGCAGGAGCACATCTTCAAGCTCGGCCTGGCCACGATCATCGTCGGCAATGGCCTGTTCAAGCCGAACATCTCGACCATGGTCGGCAAGCTGTACGGCCTGAAGGACGAGCGCCGCGATTCGGGCTTCACCATCTTCTACATGGGCATCAACATTGGCGCGATGATCGCCCCGGTGCTGACCGAGTACCTGGCCCGCAAGGTCTTCGGTACCGATGCCATGCCGTCCTACAAGGTCGTGTTCATCGCTTCGGGCGTGGGCATGCTGATCTCGCTGGTGTGGTTCTACATCGGTCGCGCCGGCCTGAAGGGCATCGGTGCACCGCCGGCCGGCGCTGAAGGCTTCGGCCGCATCATCATGGTGCTGGCCGGTGCCGTGGTCGCCATCCCGGTCGCGTACTTCCTGCTGGCCACCGGCGCCACCGCGCTGGCCTGGATCCTGGGTGCGATGTTCACCGCGCTGGCCATCCTGCTGCTGGTCGAGGGCATCCGCGAGGGCAAGGTGCAGCGCGACCGCGTGATCGCCATGCTGATCATCTTCGCCTTCAACGTGATGTTCTGGATGTTCTTCGAACAGGCCGGCAGCTCGTTTACCTTCCTGGCCGAGAACATCGTCAACCGCCAGTTCGGTGAATGGACGTTCCCGACCGCGTGGTTCCAGTCGGTCAACTCGGTGGCCATCATCACCCTGGCCCCGATCATCGCCTGGATCTGGGTGGCCATGGGCCGCGCCAATCCGTCCATCCCGCGCAAGTTCGGCCTGGGCCTGCTGTTCAATGGCGCCGCCTTCGCCCTGCTGATGTACGCGCTGTCGCAGATGGTCGTGGACGGCAAGATCCCGTTCTGGACCCTGTTCATGGTCTACGTCATCCAGTCCGTGGGTGAGCTGTGCCTGTCGCCGATCGGCCTGTCGATGGTGACCAAGCTGGCCCCGGTGCGCCTGGTCGGCTTCGGCATGGGTGGCTGGTTCCTGTCCACCGGCATCGGCAACAACCTGTCGGGCATCTTCGCCGGCGTGGTCAGTGGTGAAGGCGGCATGACGGTCGAGTCGGCCCTGAAGGGGTATACCTTCGGGTTCTGGGCCCTGATCGGCTCCGGCGTGGTGCTGTTCCTGATCGCCCCGCTGATCAACAAGCTGATGCACGGCGTCAAGTAACGATGAGAGGGTAGAAGGCATGCGCATGAAGCTCGGTGGAGCAGTGGTGGTGGTCTGTGCGGCGCTGATCGGCGCCTGTTCCCAACCGCAACCGCCTGCCGCCGCCGAGCCTACGCAGCCGCTGGATACCCGACCCACCGAGCCACCGGTCGCTGACCCCAGCGAACCGGTGGCCTCGGGCAACACCCCGGTGGCGGCGGATATTGCCGCCATCGCCGGGCTCGGCGCGCAGTTCGACCCGGCCCGCAACCCCGCCGACGATCTGGCCACCGCCAAGGTGGAAGCCCAGCGCGGCAAGAAGCGCATCCTGCTCGAGGTCGGCAATGCCGCCTGCGATCGCTGCCGGGCGCTGGACGAGCTGGTGGAAGGCAACGGTGATCTGCGCCGCTTCCGCGATGCCCACTACGTGTGGGTAAAGGTCAACGCCAGCGACGAACAACCCAATACCGCTTTCTTCGCCCAGTTCCCGATGATGGAGCGCGACTACCCGTACCTGCTGGTGCTCGATGCCGATGGCGGACTGCTGGTGTCGCAGGCCACCGGCGAGCTGCGCAAGGGCGAAGCCTTCCAGCCCGCGCGCGTGACCGCGTTCCTCAAGCAGTGGGCACCTGACAAACCGGAATAGGGTAGTGCCGGTTGCTGGCCGGCATGCTCGGCAGGTGCCGACCGTTGGCCGGCACTGATGTCGGGTCGCATCCACGCATGGCGTGGATCTACTGTGGTTGCGGTCACATTCCCGAAATCGGCATCTCAATATCGCAACGCGCTCGCCGTTACCGGCAAGGACCTCAGTCGACACCCGTCGATGCAACCTACCGGAACGCCCATGCACAGCGACCACGCCGAACGACTGCCCGAACCTGCCAGTACTCTGGCCGAAGGCGAAGCAGGCGAGGGTGTGACCCTGCCGCCGCAGGAGGCGCTGCTGGATGACGCCGGCACCGGCGAGGACAGTGTTGAACTGGTGCCGCCGCGCCATCGCCTGCCGCAGATCGCGCTGCCCGACAACGTGGTGTTGAAGGGCGCGGTGCAGAAACTGGTCGAGCAGAAATCACGGCTCGATGCATTGGCCGCCGACGGCCAGCTGGCCGGGTTGCTGCCGCCGGAATGGCAGGGCCATGGCGTGCGTGCGATCGAACTGTCCACCTTCATCCAGGGCGTGTTGCCGTTCCTGCAGCCGGGCGAGCGTGGCGAGACCGCGCCCGCGCGCCTGCCAGTGCGCCATGTGCTGGGGGACGACAGCCGCTGGGGACTGGACGATGTGCCCGAACCGAAATCGCTGGCCTGGTACCTGGCCAGTGATGAGCGCGCCACTGCGGGCAGCAAGGACGTCGCGGAGGCGTACCTGGTGGGGGCGCTGGGCCTGGCGTGGATGCAGGAAGGACGCAGCCGCCCTGGTTTCCTGCGTGCGATGGGCCAGGACAGTCTGGCGGCGCGAGTGACCATGCTCGGCTATCCGCCGGCCAACGAACTGGCGCTGTACAGCGTCACGGCGCACGGCCAGCCGCAGATCTGGTGCGTGCGCGGCCGCCGCCGCATGCGTCCGTTGGTAGCGCCGTGGCTGAGCGTGCCGGTGCTGACCGCCTACGGCGTGCCGGCCCCGGTGGCGTGGCCGTCCAGCTTCCCGCCGGTGGAGGCCGTGGCCGAGCTGCTGGCCACCGCACGGCAGGGGCGCGCGCTGCCGGAAGTAGATCTGGCCAAGGCCGTGGCGAAGATCGCCGAAGATGCCGCATCCGATGCTTGGCAGCCGGTCAGCCTGCTGCAGCTCAACACCTGGTCGCCGCGTTGGCACTTCTTCCTGGGCACCTTCGTCGGCCTGCCGTCGCTGTTGCTCGTAGCTGCCGCGCTGGCGTTGCCGGGGGCAGTCGAAGCGGCCACGGTTTCCGCCTCGCTCGGCTTCGCCGGAGGTGCCATTGCCGCGCTGGCGGTGCCGTGGATCCATGCGCGCCGCAAGCATCTGAGCTGAGGCGTGGGCGCCATCCACGCACGGCGTGGATCTACAGGGAGCTGGGTGCCGCGGTCTGCAGCTGTTGCCTGGCCCGCTCCATGGCGGTCTGCAATCTTTGCTTGAGGACCTCACGAGAGGGCAAGGTGGTCAGGTATTCCGCAACATGGATGCCTGAGCGGTCCAGCTCCAGCAATTCGATCTGGCCGGCCTTCTTCCCTGTGCAGAGGATGATGCCCAACGGCGCCTGCTCGCCGTCCTCACGTTCGTAGCGGTCCAGCCATCGCAGATAGAGTTCCATCTGCCCTTTGTAGGCGGGCTTGAACTCGCCGATCTTCAGTTCGATGGCGATCAGCCTGCGCAGGCGGCGGTTGTAGAACAGCAGGTCCAGGTGGAAGTCATCACCGTCGATCTGGATGCGTTTCTGGCGGGCGACGAAACTGAAACCCGTGCCAAGTTCGAGCAGGAAGCCCTGCATCTCGCGAAGGATCGCGCTTTCAAGGTCCTGCTCATCCCAGCTGTCCTTCAGGCCAAGAAAATCCAGTACGTAGGGATCACGCAGTACCAGCCCTGGAGACAGCTGCTGGTTGCCGCGCAGTGCTGCCAACTCTTCGGCGATGGTCTGCTCGGGTTGACTGGAAAGCGCCGTGCGCTCGTACAGCATCGAATCGATGCGCTGGCGCAATGTGCGCACGCTCCAGCCCTCGGTGGCGGCCATCTGCGCATAGAAGTCGCGCTTGAGCGGATCCGCCAGTGGGATCAGCGCGATGAAGTGGGTCCAGCTCAATTGTCGTATCAGCGATACGACAATCTGCTCATCTGCAAATGCAGTGGAGAACTGCACCATCCTGCGCAAGCTTTTCTCACCGAAGGAGGTACCGAACTCGGCGGACAGCGCCTTGGCTATCCGGGGGAAGAGGACCTCTCCGTAGCGCGCACGTCGCCCAGCCATCTGGTCCACATGGATGCGACGCCCGATTCGCCAGTACAACAGAGTGAGCTCGGTGTTGATGGTCCTGTGCGTCCTGCTGCGCGCCGCGCAGATCAGCTCTCTGAGATCGGCCAGCAATTCCTGGCCATGCGGCAGCGTTGAACGCGAGTCATCCATGAGGGAGCCCGTCCGATGTGGATCCATGGCCGGGCTGATACCCGTTGAACGCTTACCGTCAGGCCGTACACACGGACAGTCCAATAGGAGAACTCACTGGAACAGCCCGTTTCGATACACCAGCCTCGCGGAAACGGGCCGTATCAGGCCAATGCGGAAATGCCGCCGGGCGAGGGCGACACTTCAGGACGGGTTCTGCGGGAAGTGAATGTGTCCGATGGCCTTGTTTGTGGCCGGCCCACAGCCCGCCAAAGAGCGGGTCCCGTCAGATCAAAGGTGGCGGACGACAATCGCCCAGCCGCTGTTCCGCTACCGGCCAGGGTCGGCTCCCGCGACTTGGGGCCCAAAACGGCTTGATCCCCACCGTCCCCTTTTTCTTTCAGACCCCTTCGCCCATCCGCTCCAGGCCGTCACCGGCCAGGCGAAGGATCAGCTTTTCCAGCACCTGCTCCTCCTCCTCGCTCAGCACCGACATCAGCTTGCGGGTGATCTCGATCACCATCGGCGCGATGGTCTCGTAGACCTCGAAGCCGGCTGCCGACAGCGCCAGCACCGAGCGGCGGCGGTCGTCGCCGTGGGTCTCGCGCTTGATGAAGCCGCGTTCCAGCAGGCGGGCCACAGCGCGGCTGACCGCCACCTTGTCCATCGCCGTGCGGTCGGAGACCTCGCTGGCCGAGGAGCCCGGGTACAACGCCAGGATGGTGATGACCCGCCATTCGGGAATCGCCAGACCGTAACGATCGCCGTATAGCTTGGCGATGTTGCCGCTGACCCGGTTGGACAGCACGCTCAGCCGGTACGGCAGGAACTGTTCCAGGTCGAGCAGGACGTGCGAGGCACGCAGGCGGGTCGAGGCGGGATCGGCGGGGCTCATGTTGCGGTGCACCTTGCTGGTGGTTTCAAGTGTAACTATAAGGGGTAGGTCCAGACCCTGCATTCTCGCCGGGTCCCTACCTGCCCGCACCTGGTTTGTACCGATGCGGTACCGATTCGGAGCCACGCCATGAATACCGCAGTCCCGACCGCCTCGCACCCCAACCCCGGCATGCAGGTCACCACCTTCGAGAACCCGATGGGCATCGACGGCTTCGAGTTCGTCGAATTCGCCGCCCCGGCCGGCCGTGGCCAGGAGCTGCACGAGTACTTCCGGAAGATGGGCTTCAGCGCGGTGCTCAAGCACAAGCAGCGTCCGATTACCGTCTATCGCCAGGGCGACGTCAACTTCCTGGTCAATGAAGACCCCGATTCGTTCGCCGCCGACTTCGCCGAGAAGCACGGTCCGTGCGCCTGCGGCTTCGCCATCCGCTTCAAGAAACCTGGTCAGGAGGTCTACCTGACCGCACTGGGCAACGGTGCCGAAGCCATTGCCTTCAAGCCGGACAGCAAGGCGGTCAGCGCCCCGGTCATCAAGGGCATCGGCGATTGCATGCTGTATCTGGTCGACCGCTACGGCGCGGCCGGCAGCATCTACGACGGCGACTACGAGCCGATCGCCGGTGCCGACCTGCACCCGGTGGGCTTCGGCCTGACCTTCATCGACCACCTGACCCACAACCTGTACTTCGGCAACATGCAGCAGTGGTCGGACTACTACGAGCGCCTGTTCAACTTCCGCGAGATCCGCTACTTCGACATCAAGGGCCTGAAGACCGGCCTGGTGTCCAAGGCGATGACCGCGCCGGACGGCATCGTGCGCATTCCGCTGAACGAATCGTCCGACCCGAAGAGCCAGATCAACGAGTACCTGGACGCGTACAAGGGCGAAGGCATCCAGCACATCGCCTGCTTCACCGAGAACATCTACGAGACCGTTGAAGCCATGCGCGCGCAGGGCGTGGATTTCCTCGACACGCCGGAGACCTACTTCGATGTGATCGACCAGCGCGTGCCGAACCACGGTGAAGACGTGCCGCGCCTGGCGAAGAACAAGATCCTGATCGACGCCGATCCGGAAACCCACCAGCGCAAGCTGCTGCAGATCTTCACCCAGAACTGCATCGGCCCGATCTTCTTCGAGATCATCCAGCGCAAGGGCAACGAAGGCTTCGGCGAAGGCAACTTCACCGCGCTGTTCGAGAGCATCGAGCGCGACCAGATCCGCCGCGGCGTGCTGTAAGGTCATCGGTAGCGCCGGGCCAGTCCCGGCGCCTGCCCATCTGTAGAGCCGGGCCATGCTCGGCTGCTTTCCGTTCCGGTCTCGCCGTACCCAGGAGCCCCCATGTCCCCCGCCATCACCGCCCGCGGCTACCAGTCCGGCTTCGGCAACGAATTCGCCACCGAGGCCGTCGCCGGCGCGCTGCCGGTCGGGCAGAACTCGCCGCAGAAGGTGGCCCACGGCCTTTATGCCGAGCAGCTGACCGGCACCGCCTTCACCGCGCCGCGCGGCAGCAATCGCCGCAGCTGGCTGTACCGGATCCGTCCGGCGGTGACCCATGGCGAGTTCACTCCATTTGCGCAGTCGCAGCTGCAGTGTGATTTCGGCGCACAGCCGGCCTCGCCGAACCAGCTGCGCTGGAGCCCGCTGCCGCTGCCGGAGCTGCCGACCGACTTTGTCGAGGGCCTGTACACGATGGGTGGCAACGGCTCACCCGACGCGCATGCCGGTGTCGGCATCCATCTGTATGCGGCCAACCGCGACATGGTCGGCCGCTACTTCTACGACGCCGACGGTGAACTGCTGATCGTGCCGCAGCTGGGCGCGCTGCGCCTGCTGACCGAGCTGGGCGTGATCGAGATCGAGCCGCAGCAGATCGCGGTGATTCCGCGCGGCGTGCGTTTCCGCGTCGAACTGCCCGATGGCCCGAGCCGCGGCTACATCTGCGAGAACTACGGTGCGCTGCTGAAGCTGCCCGACCTGGGCCCGATCGGTTCCAACGGCCTGGCTAATCCGCGCGACTTCGAGACCCCGCATGCGGCGTTCGAGGATGTGGATGGCGACTTCGAACTGATCGCCAAGTTCGAAGGCCGCCTGTGGCGTGCGCCGATCGACCATTCGCCGCTGGACGTGGTGGCCTGGCACGGCAATTACGCGCCGTACCGCTACGACCTGCGTCGCTTCAACACCATCGGATCGATCAGCTACGACCACCCGGACCCGTCGATCTTCCTGGTGCTGCATTCGCCCAGCGACACGCCGGGAACCAGCAACATGGACTTCGCGATCTTCCCGCCGCGTTGGCTGGTGGCGCAGAACACGTTCCGCCCGCCGTGGTTCCACCGCAACATCGCCAGCGAGTTCATGGGCCTGGTGCATGGCGCCTACGATGCCAAGGCCGAAGGCTTCGTGCCGGGTGGCGCGTCGCTGCACAACTGCATGAGCGGTCACGGCCCGGACGCGCCGACCTTTGACAAGGCGTCCAATGCCGATCTGTCCAAGGCCGATGTGATCAAGGACACGATGGCCTTCATGTTCGAGACCCGTGCGGTGATCCGCCCGACCGCACAGGCGCTGGCCGCCGGCCACCGCCAGGGCGATTACCAGCAGTGCTGGAACGGCCTGCGTAACAACTTCCGGTCGTCCCGCTAGCGTGGTGGGTGCCGACCTTGGTCGGCACAGATCGTGATCGCATCCACGCATGGCGCGGATCTACCAACCGCTGCCTTGGTGGGTGCCGACCGTTGGTCGGCACGGATCTTGATCGCGTCCATGCATGGCGTAGATCTACCGGTTGCCGTTCCTGGTAGGTGCCGCTCTTGGTCGGCACGGATCCTGATCGCATCCACGCATGGCGTGGATCTAGCGAAAGGCGGTCGTGATGCAGTAGGTCCACGCCATGCGTGGATGCTCTCCGCCGGAACTTGCGCTTACGCCACTTCGGCGAACGCCTCGCAATGCTCCAGCGGCAACGCCTCCAGCAGGCGCTGCCGCACGCGTTGGCAATAGCCCTCCGAGGTCAGCCCGGGCAGCATCTGCATCGCTGACTGCAGCCGCTGCAGCACCTCTTCTTCCGCACGCGCCTGCTGCAGGTCACGGAACAGTGCTGCCGCCTGCGGGTGGCGCTGCATCTCCAATATGCCCAGCACGTAGATGCGCGCGGCCACCAGCGAGCGGCGACGTTCGATCGCGGGTGTAGCAGGCGCCGCTGCCGGTGCTGTGGGCACCGACGCTACCGCGGCTGCGGGCGACGGTGCCGGGGCTGTGGCGCCAGTGCCGGTGCTCAGGTATCCCGCCTGCACCAGCTGGATGACCATGGCCGGTGCTTCCTGGCCGAGCAGGCCGGTCAGGTCGGCAACGGTGCGCTGGCCGTCGCACAGGATCAGCAGCCGGCGCTGGCGCATGTCCAGCGGCGCGCGGTGGGCCTGCAGCGCGGTTCGGGCGAGATCGGTCTTGCGCGGTTGCATGGAAGGGACAGCCAGGTCGGTGCTCGCCGAGCCTGAACGAAGGCGATGAAACCGCGATGACAATGCAGCATCTGCACGTGTGCTGCGCTAGCGTGCAGCTACCTTCGTGCCAGGGAACCGCACCGATGAAGCACCTTCCGATTGCCGGTCTGTTGTTGCTGTCACTTGCCGCTTGCAACCGCACGCCTGAGACACCTGCTGATGCCTCGGCCAAGGGCGCTACGCCGGCTGCTGCCACAGCTGATGCCGATCTGGCGACCCAGTCGCCGGCCGATCCTCGCACCGACAGCCCGGCGCAGCTGGATGGCTTCGCCGGCGTAAAGCTGGGCGCTGGCATTGCCGAAGTCCGCAGCGGTTTCGGGAAGCCCCTGCAGGGGCTGGGCACCGATGCCGCCGGCAAGCCGCTGCCGGCTGACGATGGCAACGATGGCTGTTACTTCCTGCGCCCGCAGGATGCCGAGGACCTGCGCCCGATGATCGAAGGCCGCAAGCTGGTGCGTTACGACGTGCGCAGCGCCGCCATCACCGCACCAGGCGGCGGCAAGGTCGGCATGACCCTGGGTGAGCTGCAGGTGCTGTACCCGGAGCGGGCCGATGTCGGCCCTGACAAGTACGACGAGAAGGCCCAGCACCTGCGCGTTCGCCCGGCGCAGGAGGGCGGGGCGGTGATCGACTTCGCGCTCGGTGCCGATGGCCGGGTGGGTGCCTGGCGCGTCGGGCAGACCCCGCAGGTCGATTATGCGGAAGGGTGTGGCTGATCCTTGATCCACGGCCCAGCCACGCGTGCGGGCCAAGCGTAGAATCGCGCCACCACTGCTGGGGGGAGTGCTCGATGATCGCCATTGCCATTGCCTGGTTCCTGCTCGGCCTGCTGCTGCTGGCGCTGGGCGGGGACTCCATCGTCAAGGCCGTGTCCGGCCTGGCCCAACGTTTCGGGGCCAGCCCGTTCACTGCCGGGCTGCTGCTGCTCGGGGTAACCACCTCGTTGCCGGAACTGGCCGTCAATGCGCGCGCGCTGGCGGTGGGCCAACCGGAGCTGGCCCTGGGCAACGCGGTGGGCAGCAGCATCGTCAACCTGGGCCTGACCCTCGCCGTGGCGGCCATGGCTGCGCCCCTGCTGCTGCGCGCATGCCTGCAGACGGTGCTGTGGTGGTCGCTGCTGGCGGCCGGCGTGCTGCTGATCCTGTTCGGTCTTGATGGCGGCCTCGCACGCTGGGAGGGCGGCGTACTGCTGGCCGGCTTCATCGTGGTGCAGGTGCTGCTGCTGCGCCGTGGCCGCGGCGAAGGCGCGGCGGTGCAGGCGGCCATTGCCGAATCCGCGCTGAGCCGCACGAGCCTGCCGTTGAACGTGCTGCGCGTGCTGATTGCCGCGTTGACGCTGTACTGGGGCGCGCGCCTGGTGGTGGGCGCCGCCGCGGACTTCGGCGTAGCCCTGGGCTGGACGCCCCTGCTGGTCGGCCTGCTGCCGGTGGCGATCGGCACCGCACTGCCGGAGGTGGCCACCGCCATCGCCGCCGCACGTCGCGGGCATGGCGACATGGTGCTGGGCCACGTGCTGGGTTCCAGCGTGGTCAACCTGCTGCTGGTGATTGGTGCGATGGCAGTGCTGCAGCCGCTGGCGTTGCCGGCCTCGTTCGTGCGCCTGGAGCTGCCGGCGCTGCTGGCGTTCGCGCTGGTGCTGTACCCGATGCTGCGTGGCGATCTGAAGATCAGCCGTGGCGAAGGCGTGATCCTGCTGGTCGCGTTCGTCGGCTGGTTCGTGCTGGAGCTGCTGCTGGTGGGCGCCCCGTCGTTGTAGATCCACGCCATGCGTGGATGCGGTTGTTTCCGTGCCGACCAACGGTCGGCACCCACCACCGATCTCCCGGTGGGGGCCAACCACCGATCACCTGGTGGGTGCCAACCTTGGTTGGCACTCGCGAAAACAAAGCGCCGACCAAGGTCGGCCGCTACCGGATTTACCGGCTCTGCGAACCTTCTTCCTCGCGCACCGGTTCCGGCGGAGGCAGCTGCTCTTCAGCGGCCGGCTCGTTGCCGGGCAGGCTGGGGCGGGTCTCCATCAGCAGCGACAGCGCGGCCTTGGCCATCATGTGCGCGCTGATCGGCGCGGTGATGAACAGGAACACGGTGATCAGCAGCTCGCGCGGCTGCGGGTCCTGGCCGAGGAAGATGTGGTAGCAGACCGAGCACACCAGCACGCAGCCCACGCCCAGCGTGCTGGCCTTGGTCGGTGCGTGCAGGCGCTTGAAGAAGGTGGACAGCTTCACCAGGCCCAGCGCGCCGACCAGGATGAAGAAGCAGCCGAACAGCAGCAGGATCGACAGGCCGATCTGGATCGCGGTGATCATTCGACGATGTCCCGGCGCAGCACGAACTTGCTCAGCACCACGGTGCTGCCGAAGCCGAGCATGGCGATGATCAGCGCGGCCTCGAAGTAGATCGGCGAGTTGAGGTACATGCCGAACAGCATCAGCTCGGCGATCGCGGTCACCGACAGGGTGTCCAGCGCGAGGATGCGGTCGGGCACGGTCGGCCCGCGCAGCAGGCGCCAGGTGGCCAGCAGCATGGCCAGGCCGACCACGTGCATGCACACCACCAGGGTGGTCTGGATGACTTCAAAACCGGTCATGGGAAGATCTCCATCAACGGCGCCTCGTAACGGCGCTTGATCGTATCGATCAGGTCCTGCGGGTCCTCCAGGTGCAGCACGTGCACCAGCAGGTACTTGCGGTCGTCACTGAGCGCGGCCGAGACCGTGCCCGGAGTCAGCGTGATCATGCTGGTCAGCGCGGCGATGCCGTGGATGTTGGCGATGTCCAGCGGCAGCCAGATGAAACCCGGGTGGATGTTCTTTTCCGGGCCCAGCACCTGCAGGGCGACGCGGATGTTGGACATCAGGATGTCCCACAGGGTCACGCACAGCAGTTTCGGCAACGGGCGCAGGGTGCCGATGCGCGCGAACTCGCGGTCCAGGCGTGCAGCGAACAGCGGCACCACCACGCCCAGCACCAGCCCCAGCACGATCTGGCCGAGGGTGAAGCTGTCGGACATCAGCAGCCAGAACGCCACCACCATGATGCTGAGCATCGGCGAGGGAATGACGCGGCGGAACAGGGAGCGCTGGGCGGTCATGGCTGGCGGATCTCCGGCGTGGTCGCACGCAGCTGCTGCACGTACTCACTGGGGTGCAGCAGCTGTGCGGCGGTGGCGTCGGTGTAGCGCATCAGTGGGGCGGCGCCCAGGGTCATGCCGATGCCGTAGCCCAGCAGGATGCAGGCGGCGTAGAGCTCGACCCGGCGCAGGCGTGCCTTGCGCGGCTTCGGTGCCTCGGGATCGACCGGTGGCACGCGCCAGAACAGGCGGATGCCGCCGCGGGTCAGGCCCATGATCACCAGCAGGCTGCTGACCAGCACCGCGGTCCAGACGGGGGCGGTGTACTGTGCCGGCATGCCAGCCAGCAGCGCGGCCTTGGCCAGGAAGCCGGACAGCGGCGGCAGGCCGGCCACCGATACCGCGCCGATCAGGAACAGCACCGCTGGGGTTTCCTTGCCCGGCATCGGTGCCACCACTTCCTTGCGGTCGCTGGCGCCACCACGTCGGCGGCGGATCAGGTCGGCAATCAGGAACAGCGCGGCGGCGACGAAGCTGCTGTGTGGCAAGTAGTACAGGCCGGCTGACAGCACCTGCGGCGTGCCTACCGAGAAGGCGATGAACAGCGTGGCTGCCGACACGATCACCAGGTAGGAGATCAGCACGCGCAGGCGGGTTGCGGCCAGCGCACCCAGGCCACCGAGCACCAGCGTTGCCACGCCGGCCCACAGCAGCCAGTCGCGGCCATAGCCGGTCATCGCGCCGGCATCGTCGCCGAACCACAGCATCTGGATGCGCAGCACCGAGTACAGGCCGACCTTGGTCATGATCGCGAACAGCGCGGCCACGGCGGCCGGTGCGCGCGAATACGCTTCCGGCAGCCACAGGTACAGCGGCATCAGCGCAGCCTTGGCGCAGAACACCAGCAGCAACAGGCCCATCGTCGCCTTCACCAGGGTCAGCTGCGCCGGCGGCACTTCGGCGATGCGCTGCGACAGCTCGGCCATGTTCAGCGAACCCAGTGAGGCGTACAGCAGGCCCAGCGCGATCAGGAACAGGGTCGAGGCGGTGACGTTGAACACCACGTAGTGCAGGCCGATGCGCATGCGCAGGCCGCGGCCACCGCTGAGCAGCAGGCCGTAGGAGGCGATCAGCATCACCTCGAAGAACACGAACAGGTTGAAGATGTCGCCGGTCAGGAACGCACCGTTGAGGCCCACCAGCTGGAACTGGAACAGTGCATGGAAGTGCGGTGCGCGGCGGTCCCAGCCCGAGCAGGCATGCAGCAGGCAGGGAATGGCCAGCAGCAGGGTGGTCAGCAGCATCCACGCCGACAGCCGGTCGGCCACCAGCGCGATGCCCAGCCGCGATGGCCAGTCTCCCAGCAGGTAGACGTTGATGTCACCGCTGGCCGTGCTGGCAAACAGCAGGCCCACCGCCAGGGCCAGCGCCGACAGCGCGGTCCAGGCCACCGCGCGCTGCACCCTCGGGCCGTAGCGACGGTGTTCGACGAACAGCGACAGCGCAGCGCCCAGCAGGGGAATCAGGATCGGCAGGATCACCAGGTGGTTCATGCGCGGTCCTCGCCCTGGCGCGGCGGCACGCGCTCATCCTGCAGGTCGTCGTCGGGCTCGTGTGCGTCCACGTGGTCGCTGTGGTTGTCGCTGCGGCTGCGCATGGCCAGCACGATGCTCACCGCAGTCATCGCGAAGGCGATCACGATCGCGGTCAGCACCAGTGCCTGCGGTAACGGGTCGGTGTAGTTGCCGAGATGGCTGTCCACACCTTCCTGCAGCACCGGCGCCTTGCCCAGCACCACGCGGCCACCGGCAAAGATCAGCAGGTTGGTGGCGTAGGACAGGAAGGTCATGCCGAGGATCACATCGAAGCTGCGCGCACGCAGCAGCAGGTAGATGCCGATGGCGGTCAGCACGCCGATCGCGGTAGCCAGGGCCAGTTCCATCAGTGCATCTCCCCGGTGCGGGCCGAACGGCGTTGCAGGTCGATCTCACCCTTGCGGGCAGTGCGGGTACGCGACGGCTTGATCGTGCCCATCATCGACAGCATCAGCATGGCGCCGCCGAACACCACCAGGTAGACGCCGATGTCGAAACCGATCGCGCTTGCCAGCGGCACGTCGCCGATCAGCGGCAGGTGCAGGTCGAGGTGGCCGCTGGTCAGGAACGGCACGCCGAACAGCATCGAGGCGCAGCCACTGAGCAGGGCGATCAGCAGGCCCATGCCGATGCAGCGGATGTAGTCGAAGCCGAAACGCGATTCCACCGACGCGGTGCCCTGGATCACGTACTGGATCAGCAGCGGCACCGCCAGCACCAGGCCGGCGATGAAGCCACCGCCCGGCGCGTTGTGGCCGCGCAGGAACAGGAAGATCGAGACGGTCAGGGTGAGCGGGAACATGATCTGCGCCAGGTCGGCCGGCACCGGCAGCTTGATCGGCGGGCCGGGCATGATCTGCTCCGGTGCCATCCGCGTACGCCGCAGCAGCGCGTGCACCACCAGCGCAGCGATGCCGAACACGGTGATCTCGCCAAAGGTATCGAAGCCGCGGAAGTCGACCAGGATCACGTTGACCACGTTCTGGCCATATGCCTCGGGCAGGGCACGGGCGAGCAGTTCGCCGGCCATGGTGTTGGGCGGCAGGGTCATCGCGGAGTACGCCAGCGCGCCAAGCCCGGCACCGGCGATGATCGCGATCACCGCATCGCGGCGCTTGCGCCAGCGCGGCCGCTCCGGCCCGGACTGCGCGGGCAGGTAGTTCATGCCCAGCAGCATCAGCACCAGGGTCACCATCTCCACCAGCAGCTGGGTCAGGGCCAGATCGGGTGCGGACAGGAACACGAAGGTCAGTGCCACCATCAGGCCGACACCGCCCACCAGCAGCACCGCCAGCAGGCGCTGCTTGTAGACGCGCAGGGTGGCAACGGCGCAGGCCATCATCACCAGCCACAGCACCCAGCCCAGCAGCGGGATCGGCTGCGGCGCGGTCCAGTTCGGCGAGGCCGGGTTGGCCACGAACGGCGCGGCGGCGACCACGATCGCCACCAGCACCAGGCCCAGCAGCATGCGCTGCAGGCTGCCATTGGCGATGCCATTGGTCAGGCGCATGGCCAGCGCGGAAAGGGCATCCAGCTGCGCATGGAACACGTTGCGGCCGGTGGTGCGGGTTTCCACGCCGTGCAGGTTGATCAGCTTGCGCAGGCCGAAGTACAGCGCCACGCCACCGACTACGCCGATCGCGCTCATCGCCAGCGGCAGGTTGAAGCCGTGCCAGACCGCCAGGCTGTACTCGGGCATGGCGTTGCCGAGGATCGACGCCGCAGCGGCATGCAGCACCGGCGCCACGGTCAGTGCCGGGGCGATGCCTACCGCCACGCAGATGACCACCAGCAGTTCCACCGGCACCTTCATCCAGCGCGGCGGTTCATGCGGCACGCGGTCCAGGTCGTGCGGGCCAGGGCCGAAGAAAGTGTCGTGCACGAAGCGCAGGCTGTAGGCCACGCCCAGTACGCCGGCCAGCAGCGCGGCGACCGACACCGCCGTGCGCATCGCACCCGGGCCGCCACCGGCGGTCAGCGCTTCGGCGAACAGCATTTCCTTGGACAGGAAGCCGTTGAGCAGCGGGATGCCGGCCATCGCCAGCGAGGCGATGATTGCCAGCGCGCTGGTGAACGGCATCAGCTTACGCAGGCCGCCGAGCTTGCGCATGTCACGGGTGCCGGTTTCGTGGTCGATGATGCCGGCGGCCATGAACAGCGAGGCCTTGAAGGTGGCGTGGTTGAGGATGTGGAACACGCCGGCCACCACCGCCATCGGCGTGGACAGGCCGAACAGCAGGGTGATCAGGCCCAGGTGCGAGATCGTTGAATAGGCCAGCAGGCCCTTCAGGTCGTGCTGGAAGATTGCGTTCCAGGCACCGATCAGCAGGGTCAGCGCGCCGATGCCGCTGACCGTATAGAAGAACAGGTCGCTGCCGGCCAGCGCCGGGTGCAGGCGCGCCAGCAGGAACACACCGGCCTTCACCATGGTGGCCGAGTGCAGGTAGGCCGAGACCGGCGTCGGCGCCGCCATCGCGTGCGGCAGCCAGAAGTGGAACGGGAACTGCGCGCTCTTGGTGAAGATGCCGGCCAGCACCAGGAACAGCGCGTACGGGTACAGCGCGCTGGCGCGGATCTGCTCGCCGGCGGCCAGTACCACGTCCAGGTCGAAGCTGCCGACGATACGGCCGATCAGCAGCACGCCACCGAGCAGGGCCAGGCCGCCGCCGCCGGTGATCACCAGCGCCATGCGCGCGCCTTCGCGGGCGTCCTGGCGGTGCGACCAGAAGCCGATCAGCAGGAACGAGCTGATGCTGGTCATTTCCCAGAAGATCATCAGCAACAGCAGGTTGCCCGACAGCACCATGCCCAGCATGGCGCCCATGAACAGCAGCAGGTAGCAGTAGAAGCGGTGCGCGTTGTCCTGCTGGCTCAGGTAGTAGCGCGCATACAGCACCACCAGCGCGCCGATGCCCAGCACCAGCCCGGCGAACATCCAGGCCAGCCCATCCAGGCGCAGGGTGAAGTCCAGGCCGATCTGTGGCAGCCAAGGGACCATCGTCCGCACCACCTGGCCGTCGAGTACGGACGGGGTCAGCCAGCCGAGGATGGCCAGTCCGCCCAACGGCGCCAGCGCCGCCAGCCAGGCAGCAGTCGAGCGCGAACTACGGGGGAAGGCCGCAACAGCCGCTGCCATCAGGAACGGCAGGGCCAGCAGCAGGGGCAGGCTGGGGAGCATGCAGGGAATCCATGATTCACGAGCAGGTCAGGGAGGATAACAGGCTGCGAAATGTCGCCGAAACCCATCGAACAGCGATCAATTGCATGTAACGTTCGCTGATTCATTTTTTCTGCGGTGCAGCATCGCGTTCCTGCATCTCTTCCCCGCTAGCCCTGGGAGGACACCCTACGCCCACGCAGGGAGACCGCAGGCCCTGTCGCACAGGGGCTGCCGTCGACGGGCGGGAAGTGGGGAGCGAGTCACCGGGGCAGGCTGGCAGGGCCGTCGTGGAGTGCGGGTGACGGAATCTGCCCGTTCAGGAAACGACGGTCGCCGTCGGCCGGCCGCAGTTCAATAGCGCCAGTCGAGCTTGCGGTAGAACTTGGCCATCACCCAGGCCGGGCCGATCAGCAGGTAGGTCAGGTCGGTCAGGAAGCTGGGCTTGCGGCCCTCGAACGTGTGGCCGATGAACTGCGCGATCCAGGCCACCACGAACACGCCCACCGCCAGCCAGCGCAGGGCCTGCAGGCCGATCTCGGCCTCCAGCAGGCGGCACAGGCAGCCGAACACGAAGAACTGGATGAGCATGCCGATGCCCAGCGGGCGCGACAGCTTGTTGTAGAAACACCACGCGCTGAACATCGCGAACGCCGACCAGATGCCGTACTGGAACCAGGTGATCAGCGGCGGCAAGCACCACAGCAGGGCCACCACCGACCACAGGATCGCCGGTACCGCCACCACGTGGATGCGCTGGTTGATCACATTGCGGTGGTCGTCGGAGTAGCTGGCGAAATAGCGGTCGATCGGCCGCGCAAGCTCGGTGGATGTCTGCATGCGGCCAGCATACTCCCGCCAGGGCCGACAGTAGAGCCAGGCCATGCCTGGCTGCGGATTCGCCGAGGTTGCCGGCCAGCGGCCGGCACTACCACCAAAATGAAACGCCCCCGGCGGGCCGGGGGCGCAGGCGGATCAGTCGACGCTGATCCCGGCCAGGCGCTGCAGCGCCTCGGCGTACTTGGCGCGGGTGCGCTCGATGATCTCGGCCGGGATGGTCGGGCCCGGGGCGGTCTTGCCCCAGTCCAGCGTCTCCAGGTAATCGCGCACGAACTGCTTGTCGTAGCTCGGCGGGCTGGTACCCACTTCGTACTCGTCGGCCGGCCAGTAACGCGAGGAATCCGGCGTCAGCATCTCGTCCATGATGTACAGGCGGCCATCGGCGTCGGTACCGAACTCGAATTTGGTATCGGCCAGGATGATGCCGCGCTCGCGGGCGTAATCGGCGGCGAACTTGTAGATGCGCAGGGTGGCGTCGCGCACGCGCTCGGCCAGGTCCGCACCGACCTGCTTCACCATCGCGTCGAAATCGATGTTCTCGTCGTGGTCGCCGACGGCGGCCTTGGTCGAGGGGGTGAAGATCGGCTCGGGCAGCTGCTCGGCCTGGCGCAGGCCGTCGGGCAGATCGATGCCGCTGACCTTGCCGGTGCGCTGGTAATCCTTCCAGCCGCTGCCGATCAGGTAGCCGCGGGCGATCGCTTCCACCGGCACCGGCTTCAGCTTGCGGGTGACCACCGCGCGCTTGGCATACAGGGCCGGGTCCACGCCTTCGGGCAGCACGCTGGCCACGTCGATGCCGGTCAGGTGGTTGGGCATCAGGTGCGCGGTCTTGGCGAACCAGAAGTTGGAGACCTGGCAGAGCATCTCGCCCTTGCCCGGGATCGGGTCGGGCAGGACCACGTCGAACGCCGACAGGCGATCGGTGGCCACCATCAGCAGGTAGTCGCCCGGTGGGGTCCCTGCGGGCAGCCGCTCGCGCGGGATATCGAACACATCACGCACCTTGCCGCGATGGCGCAAGGGCAGGCCGGGGAGATCGGATTGCAACAGCGTGGTTGGCACGGGCACTCCTGGGGCGTTGTCGATACGGCTGCCCAACGGACCCGGCGGGCCCGCTGACCAGCGGGCGGCCTAGTGTAAAGCCGTCCGGGCCCGCTGTGACGTAAAATGAGCGTCCATTTCGTCGGTCGACCCCGGAGCGCCATGCGCTGGTACGGAAAACTGCTCGGATTCATCGCCGGCGCCCTGCTGTTCCGGCCCAATCCGCTGTTTGGCGCGGTGGTCGGCCTGTTGATCGGCCATGCCTTCGACTCGGACTGGTTCCGCCTGAACAAGGAGAATCCGTACCGGGAGCTGGGGCTGACCTCCGAGGCCACCGATGCCGAGGTCGAGCGCGCCTATCGCAAGCTGATCTCGCAGTACCACCCCGACAAGCTTGGCGGCGCCGCCCCCGAGCTGCAGCAGCAGGCCGAGCAGAAGTCGCGGCGGATCAACGCCGCCTACGATCGCATCAAGACCCTGCGCAAGCGCTGACCCGACAGTCCCGCCTGCGGGCGGGAGAATCCTTTCCCCGTTCCGAAGGCCCCGGCCATGTCCAACTGCCTCATCGCCCCGTCCATTCTCTCCGCCAACTTCGCCCGTCTCGGCGAGGAAGTCGACAACGTCCTCGCCGCCGGTGCGGACTGGGTCCACTTCGACGTGATGGACAACCACTACGTGCCGAACCTGACCATCGGCCCGATGGTCTGCCAGGCCTTGCGCAAGCACGGCGTCACCGCGCCGATCGACGTGCACCTGATGGTTGAGCCGGTGGACCGCATCATCCCGGACTTCGCCGAGGCCGGTGCCACCTACATCAGCTTCCACCCGGAGGCCAGTCGCCACGTGCACCGCACCATCCAGCTGATCCGCTCGCTGGGCTGCAAGCCGGGCATCGTGCTGAACCCGGCCACCCCGGTGGACATCCTCGACTGGGTGCTGGATGACCTGGACCTGGTGCTGCTGATGTCGGTCAACCCGGGCTTCGGCGGCCAGGCCTTCATCCCGTCGGCGCTGGACAAGCTGCGCGTGGTGCGCAAGATGATCGACGCCAGCGGCAAGGACATCCGCCTGGAGATCGACGGCGGTGTGAAGGCCGACAATATCGGTGAGATCGCCGCCGCCGGTGCGGACACCTTCGTCGCCGGCTCGGCCATCTTCAACGCCAAGACCAGCTACCAGGACGTGATCGCGCAGATGCGCGCCAACGTCGCTGCGGCGCGCTGACAAAAAGGGGACGGAGGGGATTAAGCTCGCCTGATCCCCTCCGTCCCCTTTTCCGCCCATGGCACTGTTGAACATCCGCGCGGCCACCGTGGCCGACGCCGGCCTGATCCTGCACTTCATCCGTGAGCTGGCCATCTACGAGAAGGCCGAGCATTCGGTGCAGACCGATGAGATCGGCATCGCCGAGAGCCTGTTCGGTGCCGACGCCACGGCGCGCGCGCTGATCTGCGAAGCCGCCGGCGAAGCGATCGGCTATGCGGTGTACTTCTACAACTACTCCACCTGGCTGGGCCGCAAGGGCATCTACCTGGAAGACCTGTACGTCAGCCAGGAAAAGCGCGGGGCAGGCGCCGGCAAAGCGCTGCTGAAGTACATCGCACGCCAGGCCGTGGCCGAGGGCTGCGGACGTTTCGAATGGTCGGTGCTGGACTGGAATACTCCGGCCATCGAGTTCTACACCGCCGCCGGTGCCAAGCCCCAGGACGAGTGGACCGTGTACCGGCTGCAGGGCCAGGCATTGCACGACTTCGCCAACGGTTGAAGTGAAGTGCATCCACGCATGGCGTGGATCTACCAACCAGCTGGGAGAAGAACCAAAAAAAAGACCACGCCAATCACTGGCGTGGCCTCGCTGCATGCGTGGGAGGCTGATCCTGCCTCCATCCGTCGTCCCTGCTATGGCCTTCCATTCTCCGGTTGCTGAATGACATCTGCGTGACATTCACCGCGGACAAACAGCGCATTGCTAGCCTGTGCGCCCCCGTCCTGGAAGCACCACATGGCCGCACCGCGCTGGCGCCTGATCCTCAATGGCAAATCCGCTGGCAACGATGAGTTGCGCGACGCCGTCGGCCATTGGCGCGGGCAGGGCGTGCAGCTGGAAGTGCGGGTGACCTGGGAGGACGGCGACGCCGAACGCTACGTGGCCGAGGCGATTGATCATGGCGTGGACGTGATCGTGGCTGCTGGTGGCGATGGCACGCTCAGTGCGGTGGCCGAGACCCTGGCCCACCGTGAGGAACCGGCGGATGCGCTGCCATCACTGGCGCTGATTCCGATGGGGACCGCCAACGACTTCGCGACTGCTGCCGGCATTCCCACCGAGCCGAAGGAGGCCTTCGGCTTGATCGGGCAGGCGACGCCGCATGCGATCGATCTCCTGCGCGTGGACGCCGATGGCACCCACTGGTGGTGCGCCAACCTTGCCAGCGGTGGTTTTGGCACGCAGGTAACGGTGGAGACCGATGCCGGCTTGAAGAAGATGCTGGGCGGGCTGGCCTACGTGATCACCGGCATCGCCAAGCTGGGTCGCATCGAGCCGATCACCGCGCGGCTGTCCGGCCCGGACTTCGCGTGGGAAGGCGACTTCATCGCGCTCGGCATCGGCAATGGCCGCCAGGCAGGCGGTGGCCAGCAATTGTGCCCGCAGGCACTGATCGATGATGGGCAGCTGGACGTGACGGTGCTTCCGGAGCTGGAGGGGGAAGTCACTGCCACGCTCGGCCAGATGCTGAAGTCCGGCACCCAGGCCGCGCTGGAACAGCTGGCAACGCGCGCGCGGCTGCCATGGTTGCAGGTGGAGTCCGAGCGCCCGCTGACGCTCAACCTGGACGGTGAACCGGTACAGGCGCGCCAGTTCCGCATCGCGTGCGTGCCGGGCAGGGTGCGGATGCACCTGCCCGTGGGCTGTGCACTGTTGTCCGAGCCGCGCTGAGCCGCACCGGAAGTCCTACAACGGCGGTATGTCCTGCTCCTTCGCCGGGAACCCGAATGCTTCACGCTTCTCGCGGATGTACTGCGGCAGCGGCGGCCGGGCAATGCCGTGATCGATCAGCCACTGCTGGCACTTCTTCTGCCACGGCAGCAGGTCCGGTGTGGTGATTTCCCAGTAGATGGCTTCGACCATGGCCATCCGATCGGGCGCGCCCGGTTGCGCCGATGACGGCGATGCAATCGTGGGGTCCGCACCATGTTCAAGCAGCCAGTAGGCCTGCTCGAAGCCGCCACGGCCGGTGTACCAGCTCAGGACCGTATCGGCCTGGCCGATGTTGGATTCGTTGACGTGTGCGCCGCGCTCCACCAGCAGCTGGATGTTCTTCCACAGGTTGCCGGAAATGAAGGCCTGGAACAGCAGCGTTTCGGTATTGGAGGTGCGCGTGTCCGGGTCGCCGCCATGATCCAGCAGCAGGGCCAGGTAGCGCGGATCGTCCATCTTCGCGGCATAGACCATGGCGTTGTTGTGGCGGAACGTCTCGCCGTCCAGCGTTTCAATACGCCGTGCATTCGGATTGGCGCCGTTGTCGAGCATCGCGCGCAGGCCTTCCAGGTTCCGCGCGCGCAACGGCCACGCGATGAGCGGAATGCCATCCTGCTTCGAGAACTCCTTGTCGGGGTTCACGCCTTCGGTCTTGATCAGGCGCGTGATCGTCGCCGCATCTCCCTGTTCGGCGGCAATGGCCAGCTCCAGGGCCTTGCCTTCGAAATAGCGCTCCGCGCCATGTGAAGACGTGCGCGCGCAGGCGCTCAGCAGTATCAGCAGCATCATCGCCAGCCAGGAGAATGGCGTAAAGGAACTGTGAGGGTGACGGTGCATGTGATTCCTTGACATGGACGCGTTCGGGGGATGATAGCGTTGGCCGTGGTCATTCCAGCAGGTCCTGGATGACCACGTCTTCACTGCTGAGCAATGGAGTCTGCCATGAGCGGTCACGATCCCGAGCAGCAGGAACGCCTGCTGCAGGCCCGCGCCAGGCGCGTCCAGGCGCAGCAGCACCTGGTCGAGCAACTGCAGGGCGGTGGACACGCCACCGAAGCGGCGCGCCTGCGCGAGACCTATCACGCCCGCGAGCTGGGTTCGCTTGCTGATGATGTGTATGCCTCGGCAAAGGGCAAAGGAGAACCGCCGGTCGGGTGGACGCGAGCCAGTGCCGTGACCGACCCAGACACGCTCAAAGCAGCGGGCATCAGCCTGGGGGCAGCCGACCTGAAGAAGCTGATGCGGCCGAACGACTCGGGTTTCCGCGCAGAGATCTACATTCCGGACAAAAGGGTGTTCGGTGATGACGCCAAGCCGGTGCTGGTGTTCAAGGGATCCACGGGCGAAATCATCGATCCCCGGGCGAAAGGCGGGCGGCGTGAGTCCGGAGGCGAGGATTTCCTCAACAACGGACGCCAGGGCGTGGGCATGCAGAGTGACTACTACGATCGGGCCATGGCACTGGCGAGTCGCTTGAAGACCTCCGGTACCCACTTTGAACTCGCCGGTCATTCGCTTGGCGGCGGCATGGCCTCTGCCGCTTCGGCGGTGACCGGTGTACGTGCGACCACCTTCAATTCGGCGGGCCTGCATCCGGCCACCGCCGATCGCTACGCGAAATCCCACGGATTGCCGGTGTTCAACACGCGCGACACGGTGCACACCTACCAGACCTCGGGTGAAGTGCTCAACGATGTGCAGAACGGATTGAAGCGGCTCAACGAGCATCACCGGCAGGGCTTTGGCCTGCTGGCCAGCGAGACCAGCCAGCTGCTGCGCCAGCCCGGCGTGCAGCAGATGGTTACCCGCAAGCTGCAGGAGATGATGCCGGCCGGTGCGCAGACGGCCACCGCCCAGCTGGTTGACCAGCTGGCGTCGAAATCCGGGGCGGAGGCATTGCGCAATGTTCCGGTGGCCGCGGGCAGGATGGAACTGTTGCTGGATGCCAAGACCGAAGTGAATGGAAAGGTGGTGGACCGCCGCCATCGAGAAGCGCCAAGCCAGCTTGCCGAATACGGTGGCCCGTTGGCCGAGGTGCTGATCGCAGGTGCGCGTGGCATGCGTGCCGGACGGGTTGCCGGTGAACATGTCGAGCAGGTCGGCGCGCTGGCGGGCCGGGGCATGAGCCTGTCCGGCGTGGCCGTCGAGCGTGCGTCGACCCTGCAGGGAAATGCGATCGGCACCGTGGTCGACTACGGTGGAAAGAGCATGCGGGTCGGCATCGAAGGCGGTGCGACGGTCATTGCCAAGGGACGCGAGCTGCAGGGTCTGGTCGAATCGGTCAGCCACCGCGTGCAGGCCAAGGGCAGTTACGGCTGGAACATCGGGGCCAGCGTGCTGGGTGCGCTCGGTGCCGACGACATGGCCAGGCAGATGCGCGAGCACGGTGACGCGGCCCGCAATCAACACGAAACCAAGGCCCGTGAAGCCACCCGTGAAGCAGCGGCGGATGCCGGCCGCATCCGCGCCGGCGGCCATCATCTGGGCGGCCAGCTGCAGCAGGGCGTGCATGGCGTGGCCAATGGGCTGCGCAATGGCTATGCCGTGTACGGCGCGACTTTCCACATGGGCATGAACTGGAGCAGCCATCAGATCACCGGGCTGACCTCGCAGGCGCCGGCCGTGCTGGCCGGTACCGTGGGGCTGGGCGCGATGGCCAACAAGGGCATTGCCACGCACCTGCCCACGCCGGCACTGCCGCAGAACCTGGTCAACCTTGCCAAGACGTCGTGGGTGATCGGGCGCGGCAGTGCGACCATGGGGGAGTCGGTGGACCGGCATGGCATGAGCGAGACGATGAACCCCAGTCTCGACGCGGCAATCGCGAGCCAGGAGGCGGCCGCGCGCAAGCTGCTTGGACGGCCGCATGCGCAGCTGCAGGAGGGGGCCGCGAAGATGCCAGCGCTGAACGATCCGGGGCACATCGACTTCCATCTGTTCAAGGGCGCGCAGACCGGCGTGCACGGCCTCGATGTGGCACATGGCCGCATCCCGAACCTGCAGAGCGACCAGCTGGCCGGGGCGTTGGCTGCGCAGGCCAAGCGCGATGGGCTGCAGGCCATTTCCCATGTGCTGCTCAGTGACGACCGCACGCGGGCATTCGCGGTCGACACCCCGGATCTGCAGGCGGCCCACCGCCGACATGCGCACGTGGACGTGGCGGCCGGCATGGCCCAGCCGCTGGCCGTGAGCACGGCGCAGGTTGACGCCCTGAACACCGGTCGCGAACAGGTGACGGCGGCTGGACTGGCCCAGCAACAGGGGCTGGAGGCCCAGGAGAACGCCCGGCGGATGGGCTAATGGCCGAATGAACCGCGCCGCGGCGGCGGGGTTCCCCTCCCGCCCCGGCTGCGATACAGTCAAGGGGTGTCCAGCCTGACGACCCCGCATACCCTTTCTTCCGCACGCCGTTGGTGGCGATGGTGGCCCGTTGCCGTCGTCCGCCCCCATAACGCTGTGTCCCGGAAGGAAAGTCGTCTTGAACTCGCACGCTCAGTTTCAGCAGCAGGCCGCTGAAGGCCACACCCATATTCCCGTCGTCCGTGAAGTGCTGTCCGACCTGGACACGCCGCTTTCGGTCTATCTGAAGCTCGCCGACGGCCCCAATACCTACCTGTTTGAATCCGTCGAAGGCGGCGAGCGCTTCGGTCGTTACTCGATCATCGGCCTGCCGGCGCGCCGCGTGTATGCCTTCCACGGCCACACGCTGACCGTGCGCGAAGACGGCCAGGTGGTGGACACCCGCGAGGTAGCCGATCCCTTCGCCGAAGTCGAGGCGCTGCGCAGCGCCCACTCGGTGCCCAAGCTGGAAGGCCTGCCGGGCTTCACCGGTGGCCTGGTCGGCTGGTTCGGTTTCGAATGCATCGGCTACATCGAACCGCGCCTGGCGCCGCCGGCCGGCCGTGATGAACTGGGCACCCCGGACATCCTGCTGCTGGATTCCAATGAGCTGGCGGTGTTCGACAATCTCAAGGGCCGGCTGTACCTGATCGTGCATGCCGACCCCCGGGTCGAGGGGGCCTTCGAGCAGGCCCAGGCCCGCCTGGATGCCCTGACCGCCAAGCTGCGCGCACCGGGCGCCGGTTATCCCGCCCCGCTCAACAGTGATGTGCTGGACGAGTCCGATTTCGTCTCCGGTTTTACCCGCGAAGGCTTCGTCGATGCGGTCCAGCGCAGCAAGGAATACATCCGCGCCGGTGACATCTTCCAGGTGGTGCTCAGCCAGCGCCTGAGCGTGCCGTTCAAGGCGCGCCCGGTGGATGTGTACCGCGCGCTGCGTGCACTGAACCCGTCGCCGTACATGTACTTCCTGGATGTCGGCGACCTGCAGGTGGTCGGCTCGTCGCCGGAAATCCTGGTGCGTCTGCAGGATGGCGAAGTCACCGTGCGCCCGATCGCCGGTACCCGTCCGCGCGGTGCCACCGTCGAGCAGGATCTGGCGCTGGAAGCCGAACTGCTGGCCGATCCGAAGGAACGCGCCGAGCACCTGATGCTGATCGACCTCGGCCGCAACGATGCCGGTCGCGTGTCCAAGGCCGGCACCGTGGAAGTGGGCGAGCAGTTCGTGATCGAACGCTACAGCCACGTCATGCACATCGTCAGCGAAGTGACCGGGCAGCTGCAGCCGGGGCTGAGCTATGCCGATGTGCTGCGCGCCACCTTCCCGGCCGGCACGGTCAGCGGCGCGCCGAAGATCCGCGCGCTGGAGGTGATCCGCGAGCTGGAACCGATCAAGCGCAATGTCTATGCCGGCAGCATCGGCTACATCGGCTGGCACGGCGATGCCGATACCGCGATCGCGATCCGCACCGCGGTGATCAAGGATGGCCGCCTGTACGTGCAGGCCGGCGCCGGCATCGTCTACGACTCGGACCCGGACAAGGAATGGGACGAGACGATGAACAAGGGCCGCGCGCTGTTCCGCGCCGTCGCCCAGGCCGCCAAGGGCCTGTGAGCCTTTCCGTGCCGTGGCCTGCGCCGCGGCACCTCCTGCAGTTCCCATTCAAGACAAGGAGTACCGCATGAAGCTGCTGAGCGCATTGCTGTGGTCGTCACTGCTGGCCACGATGGCCCCGTCTGCGTGGGCGCAGGCCAATACCATTCCTTCGCAGCCGCACCTGCTGGTGAAGGGCGAGGCGCGCCGCGTGGTGATGCCGGACCGGTTCGGCCTGCAGTTGAACATCGAAGAGACCGACATGGATGCCGACGCCGCGCGCCACCGCGTGCAGGACAACGTCGCGCGTGTGCTGGCGCTGTTCAAGCAGCACAAGGCGGTGGAAGGCAGCGTGCGCGCGGACAACCTGCGTATCGGTCCGGCGACGCGCTATGAGCAGAACCGGCAGGTCTTCATCGGCACCCGCGTGTCGCGCCAGCTGCGTGCCAGCTTCGCCAGCGTGAAGGCGATGCAGGACGTGCTGGGTGCGCTGAAGGCCAACGAGAACGTGCAGGTCAGCAGCGTGGCCCCGACCTACTCGGGCGAAGTGGCGCTGCGACGCGAACTCAAGGGCGAAGCAGCGGCCAAGACCCGCGAGTCCGCGCAGGGCCTGGCCAAGGCCTATGGAACGAAAGTGCGTGGCCTGTACAGCATCTCCGACGTGGCGCCGGACTTCGCCTACGGCATCCAGGCCGGGCAATGGCCGCAGCCGGGCGAGGATGGTGAGTATCTGGACAGGATCTCGGTGACCGGCAGCTATGCACCGGCCTCGGCATCAGCGCCCGGTGCACCGGAGTCCATTGAAGCCGGCCCCATCACCTACACCGAAAACGTATACGCCATTTTCCTGATAAGCGACGGAACCTGACCATGTTGTGGATGATCGACAACTACGACAGCTTCACCTACAACCTCGTGCAGTACCTGCAGACGCTGGGCGCCGAAGTGAAGGTGGTGCGCAACGATGCGATGAGCGTGGACGAGATCGCCGCGCAGAAACCCGAGCGCATCGTCATCTCGCCCGGCCCGTGCACGCCCAACGAGGCGGGCGTGTCGCTGGAACTGATCGAGCGCCTCGGCCCGACCACGCCCATCCTCGGCGTCTGCCTGGGCCACCAGGGCATCGGCCAGGTCTACGGTGGCACGGTCATCCGCGCGGGCAACATCATGCACGGCAAGACCTCGCCCATCCGCCATGAAGGCAAGGGCGTGTTCGCCGGCCTGCCGGATCGTTACCAGGCCACCCGCTACCACTCGCTTGTGGTGGACAAGCACAGCCTGCCCGATGTGCTGGAAGTGACCGCCTGGACCGAGAACGAGGACGGCTCGATCGAAGAGATCATGGGCCTGCGTCACCGCCAGTTCCCGGTGGAGGGCGTGCAGTTCCACCCCGAATCCATCCTCACCGAACACGGCCACGCCCTGCTGCGCAATTTCCTGCAGCGTCCGGCGGCCTGATCCAAGGAGCATTCCCATGAGCTTCTCCCCCCAGGAAGCCCTGCAACGCACCATCGAGCACCGCGAAATCTTCTTCGACGAAATGGTCGACCTGATGCGGCAGATCATGCGCGGCGATGTCTCGCCGATGATGACCGCCGCCATCCTCACCGGCCTGCGGGTGAAGAAGGAAACCATCGACGAGATCGCGGCCGCGGCCACGGTCATGCGCGAATTCGCGCTGGCGGTGCCGGTGGCCGATACCACCCATCTGGTCGACATCGTCGGTACCGGTGGCGATGGCTCGCATACCTTCAACATCTCCACCTGCGCGATGTTCGTGGCGGCCGCAGCCGGCGCGCGCGTGGCCAAGCATGGCAACCGCAGCGTGTCGTCCAAGTCCGGCAGCGCCGATGCGGTCGAAGCACTGGGTGCCGCCATCGAACTGCAGCCGGCCCAGGTGGCCGCGGCCATCGAGCAGACCGGCATCGGCTTCATGTTCGCGCCGATCCACCATCCGTCGATGAAGGTGGTCGCGCCGGTCCGCCGCGAGATGGGCGTGCGCACCATCTTCAACATCCTCGGCCCGCTGACCAACCCGGCCAGCGCGCCGTCGGTGCTGATGGGCGTGTTCCACCCCGATCTGGTGGGCATCCAGGCGCGCGTGCTGCGCGAGCTGGGCACCGAGCGCGCCATGGTGGTCTGGGGCCGCGACAACATGGACGAGATCTCGCTGGGCGCCGGCACCCTGGTGGGCGAGCTGCGCGACGGCAAGGTGCGCGAGTACGAGATCCACCCGGAAGACTTCGGCATCGCCATGTCGGCCAGCCGCAACCTGCGCGTGGACGGCCCGGAGCAGTCCATCGCCATGCTGCGCGCCGTGCTGGACAACCAGCAGGGACCGGCACTGGACATCGTGGCGCTGAATGCCGGCGCCGCGCTGTACGTGGCCGGCGTGGCCAGCGACATCGGCGATGGCCTGGCCCGTGCCCGTGCAGCCATCGCCAACGGCAGCGCCCGCCAGCGCCTGCAGCAGTATGTGGAGACCACCCGCGCGCTGGTTGCCTGAGCGCGCGGTTCAGCCTGACCCTTTTGATGGCCGATAATGGCCGTCCTCACCGCCCCCGCACCGAACCGACGACGATGAGCGACATCCTGCAGACGATCCTGGCCCGCAAGGCCGAAGAAGTGGCCCAGCGCCGCGCCCAGCGCCCGCTCGAGGCGCTTCAGGCCGCCGTGGACAGCGCCCCGCCGGTACGTGGCTTCGTGCGCGCCCTGCAGGCGGCCGTGGCCAATGGCGACCCCGCGGTCATCGCCGAGGTGAAGAAGGCCAGCCCGTCCAAGGGCGTGATCCGCCCGGATTTCCGCCCGGCCGATATCGCCGTCAGCTACGAGTTCGGTGGCGCCAGTTGCCTGTCGGTGCTGACCGACGTGGATTTCTTCCAGGGTGCCGACGCCTACCTGCAGCAGGCCCGCGAGGCCTGCACGCTGCCGGTGCTGCGCAAGGACTTCGTGATTGACGCCTACCAGGTGTACGAGGCGCGCGTGCTGGGCGCCGACTGCATCCTGCTGATCGTCGCCGCGCTGGACGACACCCAGCTGGCCACCCTGTCCGAACTGGCACTGTCGCTGGGCATGGACGTGCTGGTGGAAGTGCATGACATCGACGAACTGGAGCGTGCGCTGCAGGTGCCGGCACCGATGATCGGCATCAACAACCGCAACCTGCGCACCTTCGAAGTGTCGCTGCAGACCACGCTGGACATGCAGAAGGCGGTGCCGCGTGACCGCCTGCTGGTGACCGAGAGCGGCATCCTGGGCCCACAGGACGTGGCGCTGATGCGCGATGCCGGCATCCATGCGTTCCTGGTCGGCGAGGCCTTCATGCGCGTGGAAGAGCCGGGCGAGGGCCTGCGTCAGCTATTCTTCGCGGCATGAAAACGCACTATCCGACGCCGCGCGACGATGCGCCGCTGGTGGTCTTCGATTTCGACCACACCCTCTACGACGGCGATTCGGGCACCCACCTGTTCGCCTCGCTGATCAAGCGCAACCCGTTGCGGATGCTGGCGGCGCTGCTGGTCACGCCGATCGCCGGGCCGATGGTGGCGCTGCTGCCGACCCGTCGTGCCGGTATTTCGGTCTATGTGTGGATCGGCAGCTTCGGCCTGCACCGTGCGCGCGATTTCAACAAGGTCATCGACGCCTATGTGCTGCGCAATGAGGCGCAGATGCGCGCCAAGCTGCTGCCGCAGGCGCTGGAGGTGTTCGCCGCGCACCGCGCCAAGGGCGACCGCGTGGTGGTTGCCACCGGCGCGCCGCCAGAGCTGGCACGGGCGATCCTGGCCTTCGTCGCCCACCAGGACGTACCGGTGATCGGCACCGAGGTTGGCCCACGGCTGGGCGGCGTAGGCCCGACCCGCCACTGCCACAACGAAGAGAAGATGCGCATGCTGCGCGAGCGCGGCTACGGCGATATCGATATCGCCTACTCCGACAGCACCGCCGACCTGCCATTGCTGCTGGCGGCCAAGGCGCCGGTGGTGGTGAACCCGAAGCCGGGCAGGGTGGACTTCTTCCGCCGCGTGCTGCCGGCCGGCACCCGCATCCTCAACTGGGGCTGCGTGGACCGTGGTGGCGACAAGGCCTGATCCGAGCCTGTTGTAGAGCCGAGCCATGCTCGGCTGCTCTTCGTTGCGGTATCCGTGCGCGATCAGCCGAGCATGGCCCGGCTCTACAGGGAATGCCTCAGCGATACAGGTGCCCGTACACCGCGTGGCCGATCTGGAACAGGCTGATGCCCAGCACCAGCACGCCAACGGCCACCAGCACCCAGCGCTCCTTCACCCGCTTGACCAGGATCGCCGCCACCGGCGCGGCCATCATGCCGCCGATCAGCAGGCCGGCGACGATCTGCAGGTGCTGCACCCCCATCGACAGCAGGAAGGTCGCCGACACCGTCAGCGTGACCACGAACTCCGCCGCATTGACCGTACCGATGGTGGTGCGCGCCTGGCCACCACGAGCGAGCAGGGTGGACGTGGCGATCGGCCCCCAGCCGCCACCGCCGCTGGCGTCGAGCAGGCCCGCGAAGAAGCCCAGCACCGGTACCCGGCGGATTTCGCCCTTGGGCATCCAGCGTCCGGCCGCGCGGGCCAGGATGATGATCGCCAGCACCAGCAGGTACAGGTAGATCAGTGGCCGGATGATCTCGCCCGGGATCTGGGTGAGCACGTAGGCGCCCACCGCGCCGCCCACCGCGCCGGGCAGGGCCAGGCGCAGGAACAGGCGTTTATCGACATTCCCGGCGGCGAGGTGCGACACACCCGAGGCGCCGGTGGTGAACACTTCCGCGGTGTGGATGCTGGCGCTGACCTGCGCCGGCGGCAGGCCCATGCTCAGCATCACCGACGATGAGACCAGGCCGAAAGCCATGCCCAGCGCGCCGTCGACCAGCTGCGCGCCGAGGCCGATGAGGATGAACCACCAGAATTCGCTGCTCAGCTCCATGCCCCGAGCCTAGCGCGCGAAGGAGTGCGGACCAAGGTCCGCACCCACCGGGTGCTCAACGGTCAACGGGTGCCGTACAGCATCACGGTCTTGCCGCGGGCATGCAGCAGGCCGTCGGTCTGCAACTTCTTCAGCACGCGGCCGGCCATTTCGCGCGAACAGCCGACCAGGCGCGCCAGTTCCTGGCGCGAGACGCGCAGCTGGCTGCCCTGCGGGTGGCTCATTGCTTCCGGTTCCTGCGCCAGGTCGTGCAGGGTGCGCACGATCCGGTCGGTGACGTCCAGGAATGCCAGTCGGCTGGCCTTGCGGCTGGTGTCGAGCAGGCGCTTGGAGATCTGCTGGCCCAGCGCGTACAGCAGGCGCGGGGCATCGGCCGACAGCGGGCCGAGGAACAGCTGATGCAGGCGCTCGTAGCTGATTTCGGCCAGCTCACAGGCGGTGCGGGTCCGCAGGATCACCTCGCGGCGGTCCGATTCAACGAACAGGCCCATCTCGCCGACGAACTCGCCAGCACCGAAGTAGCCCAGCACGAGCTCGCGATCGTCATCTTCCTCGGCCATGATCGAAACCGAGCCGCTGATGACGTAATACAGGGTTCCCGCCGGGTCACCGGGTCGGAAGACGTCGGTACGGGTGGGGTATCGCCGCCTGTGGCTGTGCGCCAGGAAACGATCGATTGTGGCGATATCCAGGGCCAGTGGACTGCTAGCTAGGCGCACGGTTGACACGATAGGAGCGCTCCCTCTGCGCATGAACGGATTCACGGGGTCGATAGCGGAGCTTAACCAGCGCAATTGTTAAGGGCAAACAGTGTGCCAGATGTGAGCGATCTTCACGTTCCCCCCGGGGACAGTTTGCCCCATAATTCCCCCTTTCCCTTCTTACACAGGAATCGACCGCCGTGGTCAAGCCGTTGCCTCGCCTGAGGCTGCAGGGTTTCAACAACCTCACCAAGGCGCTGAGCTTCAACATCTATGACGTGTGTTACGCGCGCACCGAAGAGGAGCGTCAGCGTTACATTGAATACATCGATGAAGAGTACAACGCCGACAGGCTGACTCAAATCTTGACCGATGTCGCCGAGATCATCGGCGCCAACATCCTGAACGTGGCCCGCCAGGACTACGACCCGCAGGGTGCCTCGGTGACCATCCTGATCTCCGAAGAACCGGTGATCGACAAGAAGCAGGCCGGCAAGGAGCTGATCTCCGACGCCGTGGTCGCGCACATGGACAAGTCGCACATCACCGTGCACACCTATCCGGAAACGCACCCGCAGGAAGGTATCGCCACCTTCCGCGCCGACATCGACGTGGCCACCTGCGGCGTCATTTCGCCGTTGAAGGCGTTGAACTACCTGATCGAAAGCCTCGAGTCGGACATCGTGATCATGGACTACCGCGTCCGTGGCTTCACCCGCGATGTGAAGGGCAAGAAGCACTACATCGATCACAAGATCAACTCGATCCAGAACTTCCTGGCCAAGAACATCAAGTCGCGTTACGAGATGTTCGACGTCAACGTCTACCAGGAAAACATCTTCCACACGAAGATGCACCTGAAGGACTTCGACCTGGACCAGTACCTGTTCGAGGAAAAGGCCAAGAACCTGTCGTTCAAGGAACGCATGAAGATCGAAGCGCTGCTCAAGCGCGAGATCGAAGAGCTGTTCCACGGCCGGAACCTGTCCGAGTAAGCCCCGTGTGCGATGCCCGCAGGCATCGCCACCCAGGCGGGACGACCCGCCCCGTGGAACTGGTGTCGCGCAAGCGACATGGTTCCACGGTGATGTACCGACCCACGGCCCGGTGTGAAAACACCGGGCCGTTTCGTTTTTCTCAAAAAAGGTAAGGAGCCCCCACCCATGCCCTGGATCTACCTGCTGCTGGCCGGCCTGTTCGAGATCGGTTTCGCCCTCGGAATGAAGTACTCCGAAGGCTTCAGCAAACCCCTTCCCACTGCTGCCACGGTCGTGTCCGCGCTGATCAGCCTGTACCTGATGAGCCAGGCGATGAAGAGCATCCCGGTCGGCACGGCCTACGCGATCTGGACCGGTATCGGCGCCCTGGGCGTGGCGGTGCTGGGCATCTACCTGTTCAACGACAGCGCATCGCCGGCCCGACTGGCCTGCGTGGGCCTGATCGTGGCCGGCGTGATCGGCCTGAAGCTGGTCTCGCCCAATTGAAGGGTGGCCCGACCAACGGTCGGGCCCCACCGTGTTGTTTGGTCGGCCCCCGCCGCACCTCTTGGTAGGCCTGCACCGTTGGTGCGGGCAACGCTTCAGATGCGGTAGGCGATGGTCTTCATCACCCTGGAGGCCAGCGCCATCACGCCCGGGATCGGGAACGGCAGGCGGCGTGCGCCGGCCTGCTCGGCGTGCTCCGCATGGCGGGCCTCGTCTTCCTTCATCACCTGGATGACCGCGCGGCTGCGCAGGTCGCTGGCCGGCAGGTCGACCAGGTGCTCGTCCAGATGGGCTTCCACCTGGCGCTCGGTCTCGACCACGAAGCCCAGGTTCCAGCCATCGCCACGCAGCCCGGCCAGGGTGCCGATGGTGTAGCTGCCGGCATACCAGAGCGGGTTGAACAGGCTCGGACGGCTGTCCAGTTCGCCCAGGCGGGTGGCGCACCAGGCCAGGTGGTCGGTTTCTTCCTGAGCCGCTTCCAGCAGGTGTTCACGCGTGGCCGGGTCGCGCGCCACGGCGGCCTGGCCGAAGTACAGGCCCTGCGCGCAGACTTCGCCGACATGGTTGATCCGCATCAGGCCGGCCGCGTGGCGGCGTTCGGTGCGGTCCATGCCGGGCTCGTCGGTGTCCGCAGCCGGGTAGGGACGGGCCGCCGGCGGGTTGCCGAACACCGTGTCCAGGGCGCGCTGCGCCTCGGTCAGCAGGTGGTCCAGCGGGGTGATCTGGCGGAGCACGGTCATGGCGGTACACGGTGGGGCGGAAGACCCCGCGATTCTCGCCCGGCCCCGTCCCCCTGCCAACCCGGTCAGGGGCCGGCTTGCAACGGGGGTCTGACCTGCGTACAATCCCGCCTCTTACGCTTCACCTTTTCACAACGCGTGGCAGAGTTCCGGTGAGCCTTTCGCCGCAATGAGCCCGACCTAACCTAGAGTTCTTCATGAGCACTTTCACTGCCAAGAACGAGACCGTCCAGCGCGACTGGTACCTCGTCGACGCCGAGGGCAAGACCCTGGGCCGTCTCGCCACCGAGCTGGCCCGCCGTCTGCGCGGCAAGCACAAGCCGGTCTACACCCCGCACGTTGATACCGGCGACTACCTGGTCGTCATCAATGCAGAAAAGATTGCCGTCACCGGCAAGAAGCTGCAGGACAAGATGTATCACCGTTTCACCGGTTACATCGGCAACCTGAAGACCGAATCCCTGGCACAGGCGCTGGAGCGCCACCCGGAGCGCGTGATCGAGATCGCCGTGAAGGGCATGCTGCCGAAGGGCCCGCTGGGTCGCCAGATGTACCGCAAGCTCAAGGTCTACGCCGGCACTGAGCATCCGCACGCCGCACAGCAGCCGCAGGTTCTGGATATCTAATCATGGCTATCACTCAAAACTACGGCACTGGCCGCCGCAAGTCCTCCACCGCTCGCGTGTTCCTGCGCAAGGGTTCGGGCAACATCACCGTCAACGGCCGTCCGCTGGACGAGTTCTTCGGTCGTGAGACTGCGCGCATGATCGTGCGCCAGCCGCTCGAGCTGACCAAGAACACCGAAAGCTTCGACATCCTGGTCACCGCCGCTGGCGGCGGCACCACCGGCCAGGCCGGTGCGATCCGTCTGGGCATCGCCCGTGCTCTGGTCGAGTACGACGAAACCCTGAAGTCCGAGCTGCGCAAGGCCGGCTTCATGACCCGTGACGCCCGTGAAGTCGAGCGTAAGAAGGTCGGTCTGCACAAGGCCCGCCGCGCCACCCAGTTCTCCAAGCGCTGATCTACCGCGCCTGGTTGGGCTCCTTCGGGAGCCCGCTGGATGGAAAAGCAAAAGCCCGGCTTCGGCCGGGCTTTTGTCGTTTCGGGGTCATGCATTCCCGGGTTGCCGGCCAGCGGTCGGTACTACCCGTGGCTTCACATGTCAGAAGGGGTGGGGTCGGAGCCCTCTTCTCTGAAAAGGATCCGACCCCGGACCCCTCTCTGGAGGAGAGCCCCCTTGATGTTCAAGGGGGCGCGCCGACAGGCGCGGGGATCAGGTGGAATGCGCGACCAAATTAAAAGCAAAAGGCCAGATCTTTCGATCTGGCCTTTTGCTTTTAATTTGGCTGCCCCGGATGGATTCGAACCACCGAATGCCTGAGTCAGAGTCAGGTGCCTTACCGCTTGGCGACGGGGCAAAACGTGCAACTATTTTCTCACTTTTCACACTGAAAAACAACTTGATTTTCAGTGTGGTGGCTATGGGTGGACTCGAACCACCGACCCCAGCATTATGAGTGCTGTGCTCTAACCGGCTGAGCTACATAGCCTTGGTGAGCCCGCTATTCTGCGGATGTGTATCGACCCTGTCAACACTTTTGTGTCGTGCTTGTGGGCCGACAGATGGCATGGGATAGTCCCGACCAGTAGATTTTCTTAGGAGTCCGCATCGTGATCGATCCGGACGGCTATCGACCGAACGTCGGCATTGTGCTGATGCGGCAGGACGGCCAGGTGTTCTGGGCACGACGTGTGCGCCGGGACGGCTGGCAGTTCCCGCAGGGTGGCATGAACACCGACGAGACGCCTGTCGAGGCCATGTATCGTGAACTGCAGGAAGAGACCGGCCTGCTGCCTGAGCACGTGGAAGTGCTCGGGGCGACGCCCGGTTGGCTGCGCTACAAGCTGCCGGCGCGGGCCATCCGCCGCAATGAGCGGCAGGTCTGCATCGGCCAGAAGCAGGTCTGGTTCCTGCTGCGCCTGACCGGCGACGAATCGCATGTGCAGCTGGACCATACCGATTCGCCCGAGTTCGACCACTGGCGCTGGGTGGACTTCTGGTACCCGGTGGAGCACGTGGTGATGTTCAAGCGTGGCGTCTATGCGCGTGCTCTGCGACATCTGGCGCCGTTGGCGCGCGGGGTGGCCGGGCAGGGCGTCACCGCCATGCCCAAGAGCGCTGCGGAAGCCTGGATGCCGGGCCATACCGCCGGGCATGACCGCCCACGCAAGCGCCCGCGCACCCGCGGCTACTGGCCGAAGAAGGCCACCGGCGATGGTCCGGCCACCTGACCGGCTGAACGGTATCGAGAATGGTTCAGGTCTCTGATTGACAACCATTCTCGTTTCCATTGGAATAGCCAACAGGCCACTCTTGGCCTGTCAGCCCGGTTCACGCCTGTGTACGTCTGCATCTGCAACGGAGTCACCGACCACCAGATCCGCGAAGCCGCCAGCCATGGCGTCAGCACGGTGGCCGAACTGACCATGCGTACCGGTTGTGGTGCCACCTGCGGTTCCTGCCTGGACATGGCCGGCGACCTGCTGGCCAAGGCACGTGCGACCCACGATCTGCCGCTGCCGGTATTGGGCCTGGCCCAGGTCGCCTGATCGTCTCTTTCGCGGCGCGTTGACGCCGCGCTTTCGCATCCTTCACGCGTGGCCGCACAGGCCAATGCGCACGATTCGCGTTCCTTCACGACCGCACGCAAGGCGTTAAAGTGCCTGCGTTTTCAGCGTGCAGGAGCATCCCCATGAAGGGCGACACCAAGGTCATCGAATTCCTCAACAAGGTCCTCTACAACGAGCTGACCGCGATCAACCAGTACTTCCTGCACGCCAAGATGCTGAAGAACTGGGGCATCAAGGAACTGGCCGAACATGAGTACAAGGAATCGATCGACGAGATGAAGCATGCCGACATGCTCGCCGACCGCATCCTGTTCCTTGAAGGCCTGCCGAACTTCCAGGCGCTGGGTAAGCTGCGCATCGGCGAGAACCCGACCGAGATCCTGCAGTGCGACCTGTCGCTGGAACGCGACGGCGTGGTCACCCTGCGCGAGGCCGTGGCCTATTCCGATTCGGTGGGTGACTACGTCAGCCGCCAGCTGTTCGTGAAGATCCTCGACTCGGAAGAAGAGCACATCGACTGGTTGGAGACCCAGCTCGACCTGATCGAGCGTATCGGCGAACCGAAGTACCTGCTGAGCAAGCTGGAAGAGTGACTCAGCCGGCCTGGCCGGCGCGATGCTGTGCCAGGTAGCCCGTCAGTGCCACGCGCGCACGGGCGAATTCGGCAACCAGCAGCGCCACTGCCACCGCGGGGCGCTGCAGGCTGCCACTGCGGGCTTCGTGTTCGATCCGCTGCGCCACCGCCGACAGCGACAAGGCCCCCACGTTCGCGCTTGATGATTTCAGGCTGTGCGCGACCGCCTGCAGGCGGGGCTCGTCGCCGTTCTGCGCGGCCTGCTGCAGCTGCTGCACCATCGCCGGCGCATCCTCAAGGAACACCGAGACGATCTGGAGGGCGGTATCGCCGATTACCGCGTGCAGTTCGTCCAGCACGTCGCGGTCCAGTACCGGTTGCGGTGCTGGCGCCACCTGCTTTTCCGGATTCTGTAGAGCCGAGCCATGCTCGGCTGATGGCGTGCGACTGCAATTGGCCGTCAGCCGAGCATGGCTCGGTTCTACAGAAGGCTGTCCAGGTGATGCAGCTTTCCCGCCACCCCAGCGCTGCAACAGCGCATGCAGCGTGGCACGTGCGATCGGCTTGGACAGGTAGTCGTCCATGCCGGCCTGCAGGCAGCGCTCGCGATCACCGGCCATGGCGTTGGCCGTCATCGCGATGATCGGCAACCGCGTGCGCCCGGTTTCCGCTTCTTCCGCACGCCAGTGGCGCGTGGCGGCGTAGCCGTCCAGCACCGGCATCTGGCAATCCATCAGCACCACATCCACGCCGCCTTCGCGAAGGGCGGCCAGCGCCTGCTCGCCATCGGCGGCGTTGCGCACCTCGCACTGGAATACGCGCAGCAGATGCTCGGCCACCATCCGGTTGACCGTGTTGTCTTCCACCAACAGTACGCGCAGGTGCAACGGCGGCAGCGTGGGCTGTCCCTGTTCGGCGTTGGCCAGCAGCGCGGCAGGGCGCGCATGCGCGACCGGTGCAGCCAGCAGTGCATGCAGCGCAGCGTCGTCGAAATGCGAGGGTAGCTGCCGCTGGCGCGGGCGTGCCGGAAGGGTATCGTCCTGCAGCCACAGCACCTGCAGGGCATCGTCCTCGCCACGTTCGGCCAACGCCTGTTGCAGCGTCGCTTCACCGATGCGGCGCGCACGTGCATCGACCAGCAGCCAGGTCGGCGCCGGTTGCCCGGGCCTCGGCACCGCGCGCAGGCGCTCGACCACGGCATCGAGCTGCGCCATGGCGTGTACCAGCAGGCCATGATGGGCGGCGATGCGCTCGATGCGTGCCTGCAGCGTTGCATCGGCACTGAACAGCAGCAGCGGTGCCGGCGCACGCGCCATCGCCGGTAGGTCGCCAGGAACCTTCAGCAGCGGGATCTCGAACCAGAACGTAGCGCCCTGGCCAGGCGTGGACTGCACGCCGATCTGGCCGTGCATCAGGTCGATGATGCGCTTGCAGATGGCCAGGCCCAGGCCGGTGCCGCCGTAGATGCGGGTGGTGGATGCGTCGGCCTGGCTGAAGGACTGGAACAGGCGTGCCTGCAGCGTGTCGTCGATGCCGATGCCGGTATCGATGATCTCGAAGCGCAGCTGGTGCTGCGCGGGGCCTTCACCCAGCCGTTGCACGCGCAGCTGCACCTGCCCACGCGCAGTGAACTTGATTGCGTTGGCCAGCAGGTTGCTCAGCACCTGGCGCAGGCGCACCGGGTCGCCGCGCACCGGCAGGCGCACCGAAGGATCCAGTTGCAGGCCCAGGGCCAGGCCCTTGGCGTCGGCGGCGCGCTGCATCAGCTGCACCACGCCATCGAGCAGGTCGCGCAGGTTGAAGCTGGTGATCTCCAGTTCCAGCGCCTGTGCTTCCAGCCGGGAGTAGTCGAGGATGTCGTCGACGATGCGCAGCAGCTGCTGTGAACTGGCCGAAGCGGTGGCCAGCATCTGCCGCTGGTCCTCGCCCAGCGGCCCGCGCGCGATCAGCTCCAGCATCGGCAGGATGCCGTTGAGCGGGGTGCGGATCTCGTGGCTCATCGTGGCCAGGAACTCGCCCTTGGCCAGCACGGCCGCTTCGGCGGCCTGCTTGGCCTGCAGCAGCTGCTGTTCCAGCTGGCCCTGGCGTTCGGTGGTATGGCGCAGCTGGTCGCGGTCGGCGGCCAGCGCGCTGTGCTCGCGCTGCAGCCGGGCCAGTGCCCGGCTGCGCGTGCGCAGGCGCAGGCCCAACAGCAGCGCCATGGCGGCCGCGGCAAGGGCAACCAGCAGCACGCCCCACAGCGGCACGTCAGAGCACCGCGTTGTGGAAGTCGAAGTTCAGGTCGCTGCCGGCCGACTGCACCATGTTGCCCTGGATGTAATCGACGCCGCCGACCCACATCGCGGCCGCGGCCTGCGGGTCTTCGATCTGCTGGCCGATGATCTGGAGCCCGGCCGCATGCGCCTGTTCGATCGCCTTGCGCAGTTCCTCGCGCGTGGCTGGGTTGGAATGGCTGCTGGAGAAGCGCGCGGCCATGCGCACGAACGACAGCGGCAGCTGGGTCAGCAGTGCATCGGCTTCGCCGCTGGGCTCGAACTGGCTCAGGCAGAAGCGCACGCCGGCGCCGGCCATGCGCTGGCAGAACTGCTGCAGCGGCACGGTGTGGATCAGCGCGTCGGGCAGGCGCACGTCGATCACCAGCGCACTGCCGGGCAGGTCACGCTGCTGCAGTGATTCCAGCAGCCAGTCGCCAAAGGCATCGCGCTGCAGCGTGCGCAGCGACTGCGAGACGAACAGGTTCAGCGGCTGCGTTGCGTGCCGGTACAGGTCCAGCAGGCCCAGCGCATGGTCCATCACCTGCTGGTCGAGGTCGGCGATGCGGCCTGCCGCCTCGGCGGCGGGAATCACCTGGCCGGCCGCCAGCACCGTGCCATCGGCCTGGCGCAGGCGCAGCAGCAGCTGGTACTGCGCGGTGTTGCCACCGGCGACGGCGACGATCGGCTGATAGGCCAGCTCCAGCTGGCCTTCCAGCAGTGCCAGGTGTTCCTGTTCGGTGACGGCCTGGCGGTGCACGTGGCCCGCCACGCCGGCGCTGAGCAGGCGTGCCTGCAGGGTGGTGCGCTCGACCGCTTCCAGTGCAGCGTTGGCATCGTCGAAGCCCGGCGACAGCGGCGCGTAACCCACCACGCCGCGCAGGTGCACCGATTCATCGTCGCGGATCACGAAGGCGCGCGCCGAGAGCTGCTCACGCAGGGTCGCGGCGATGCTTTCCAGGCTGTCTTCATCGGTATTGCGGGCCAGCAGCAGGAAGCTGTTGTCGTTCAGGCGTGCCAGCAGGTGTGGATGGCCGGCCTCGGCCAGGCGCTGCCCGGCCTGCACCATCAGGCGCTCGAAGGCGGCGTAGCCATAGCGTTCGCGCAGGCCCAGCGCGCTGGCCACTTCAACGAAGAACACGCCACCCCGGTCGCGATGGGCGAGGGCGGCATTGAGCTGCTGCAGCACGTGGTGACGCGTCGGCAGGCCGGTTTCCGGATTGCTGGTGGCCGGTGCGCCGGTTGCACCGGGCAGGGTTGCCGCCTGCGCACGTGCGCGACGGATGCGGTTGGCCACGGCGGCGATCAGGTGGCGCGGCCGGATCGGCTTGCTCAGGTAATCGTCGGCGCCGCTGTCGAGCACTTCGAACTGGCGCTCCGGATCCGGATCGCCGCTCAGGAACACGATCGGCAGCAACTGCAGGCCAGGCTGCTGGCGGATCAGCGCGGTCAGGCGCATGCCGTCCAGGCCGGGTAGGTGCAGGTCCATCAGGATCAGGTCGGGGCGATGCTCCTTGATCGCCTGCAACGCACCGTCGGCATCGCTGTGCACGATGGCCTGCATGCCGGCGCCATGCAGCACGCTCTGTGCGAACAGGGCCTGCGCGCGGTCGTCCTCGACGATCAGCACGCGGTAGGGCGAATCGGAGGGCGGCGGCGCCTGGTCGTTGTTGCCAGCCTCGGCCAGCACGGCCGGGCCCGGCAGCGGCGGTGGTGCGCTGCCGATCGATGCAGGTGCGTCGGAGGCTGCCAGCGGCGGAACTGCTGCCGGCGCTGCGGCGACGGCGTTCGCCGGTTCAGCAGTCCAGCGTTGCCAATGATCGGCCGGAGGGGTTTCAGCGCGTCCCGGGCGGGCGCCCGCGGGGGATTCGTTTGCGGCCATCGGTGCTCCTGGTGTTCGCGTCCATTATGCGACAAGCCCGGCGATCAACCGGTACCGGGCTGGCGTGGACTGTCGGGCGACGCACCGCGTGCCAGCCAGCGCACGCCCTTCCACAGGGCGCGCCAGACCAGCCACACCAGCAGCGCACCGGCCAGGCTGCAGGCCAGCACCACGATCAGCGCGATCCACGGGTGTGCCAGGGCGAGGGCCAGGCCACCGACCACCACGGTGTCCTCGGCGGCGGAGGCCACCCAGTTGCTGGCAGGCTCGGGCGAGGTATTGAGCAGGGCGCGGGTGCCGGCCTTCAGGCCATGACTGGCCAACGCCACACCGGCACCGGCGGCAAGTGCGCCGGTGCCCAGTTGCCCATCGGGCGACAGCGTGGCGGCGGCGAGGAAGGCCCCCGCTGGCACGCGGGCCAATGTCTGCACGAGGTCCCAGGCCGAGTCGACGCCGGGAATCTTGTCGGCGAAGAATTCGGTCACCGCCAGCGCCGCCGAGGTGCCCAGCACCCACCACGATTCAGTGGCCTGCAGGGCCGGCGGCAGGTCGACCCAGCCGAGCAGGCCGGCCAGGCCGACACCGAACACGGTGAGGTAGACGCGGATGCCGGCCAGCCAGGCCAGCAGGATGCCGATCACGAACAGGTGGGCTTCGGTCATGGCGATGCTCCGGCGACGGAACTGTGCAGGGGACCACACTATCAACGATGGCATGCCTGAACGCCACAGACCGTGGCTCGCCACTGCGCAGGAAACCCACCCGTCCTGTCATACACTAGCCCGTCGTTTGCCACAGGGGCCGTACCGGTGTCGCCCTCGCGATGCCCCGGAATCCACCCATGACCAACCGTCCTCCCATGCGCGTGCAGGTCCGCCTGCCCGGCGCACCACAACCACCGGCCGACCGTCGCCGCCTGCTGGTGATCGGCGGCATCTGGCTGCTCAGCCTGGTGCTGGCGGTGCTGGGTGGCTGCTGGATGGCCACGCCGCGCGATGCACAAGGCCAGCGCCTGCAGGCTGCCGAGAAGCGTGCCGAGACGTTGCAGGCGCAGCTGACCGAACTGCGCCAGAAGCAGGCCACGCTGGAAGCTTCCGACCGCATCAGCCGCGCCGCCAACACCGAGGTGCAGTCCTCGCTGGCCGAGCGCGATGAAGAGATCGCCGGCCTGCGTGCCGACGTCGCCTTCTATGAGCGCCTGGTGGGTTCCACCAGCCAGCGCAAGGGCCTGAATACCCATTCGATCGAGTTCAGCCCGGAAGCGGCCGGCACCTGGCAGTACACCGCAGTGCTGACCCAGAACCTCAACCGCGGTGCCATCAGCCAGGGGCAGATGCGTTTCACCGTGGAAGGCGTCAAGAACGGCAAGCTGGCCACGATCAGCTGGGATGATCTGCACCAGCGCAGCAAGGTGCCGGGACAGGATTACTCGTTCCGGTACTTCCAGCAGCTCACCGGCAGCGTGATGCTGCCGGCTGACTTCACCCCGCAACGCGTGCGGGTGACATTGGGGAGTGGTACGGGGGGTACCACCCAGGTATTCGACTGGAAACAGGCCGGTGCGCCGGCCAGCAAAGGGGAGTAGGCAGATGTTCGGAAGCAGCAAATCCAACCGTGAAGGCCAGCTGGTGGTGGATGCCCTGATCGGCAACCAGGTGGTGATCCGCGGTGATGTGGAATTCAGTGGGGGCCTGTATGTGGAAGGCCGCATCCATGGCAAGGTGATCGCCGCCGAAGGCGCCAGTGGCGCGACCCTGACGGTCGCCGAGCATGGCGTGATCGAGGGCGAGATCCGTGCCCAGGTGGTGGTCATCAGTGGCCGCCTGGACGGCGACGTGCATGCCACCGAGAAGGTCGAACTGACCCCGAGCGCACGGGTCAATGGCAACGTCCATTACCAGGTGGTGGAGATGAATGCGGGCGCCCAGCTGAACGGTCGCCTGATCCATGCCAGCGCCCCGATGGCCGCCCTGCCGGCTCCGGAAGGCGAAGAGGCCAATGGTGGCAAGGGTGACACCGCCGCACGCCGTAAGCTGGCCGAGGCGATGGCTTGAAAGCCATCGTCGGCACCCCCATGCTGACGGCATGAGCACGCTAGTCTCCCTGCCCGGCGCCACCCCGGTTGCCGCGCCCGATTACCAGTCGCTGGAGCGCCCGCTGAACTTCACCGAGTCGGCGGCCGCCAAGGTCAAATCCCTGATCCAGGAAGAGGGCAACCCCGACCTGGCCCTGCGCGTGTACATCGAAGGCGGTGGCTGTTCGGGCTTCCAGTACGGGTTCGAGTTCGACGAGAACCGTGCCGAGGACGACCTGGCGGTACAGACCAGCGGGGTGACCCTGCTGGTCGACCCGCTGAGCCTGCAGTACCTGATGGGCGCCGAGGTGGATTACACCGAGAGCCTGACCGGTGCGCAGTTCGTGATTCGCAACCCGAACGCGAAGACCACCTGCGGCTGCGGCAGCAGCTTCAGCATGTAGTAGATCCACGCCATGCGTGGATGCGCGGTGCCCGTGACCTCGCCCGTGGACCACACGGGCAAACTGCGCACAGCGCCGACCTTGCCACCCGCATCGATTGGCGGCACGCTTGCCGGATGCCCAATACTTCTTCGCCGCTTTCCGGTTTCGCCTTCGTTGGCGAACCGCTGGAGCGCGCCGATGCCCTGCGCGACGATGCCGATGCACTGGCGCGCCTGTGGCCGGGTGCGCGCATTCTCGTGCTCGATCAGGACGGCAGCGCCTTCACCGGCGATGACGACCAGCCGCTGGCGCTGACCGGCGCCGACATCGGTGGTGGTCCCGGCTCCGCGATCTTCCTCGGCCTGCGCGGGGAACAAGCGTGGTTCTCGGTTGAAGCCGCCGGCGTCACGGTCACCGCACCACGTCGCCTCGACCTGCGCCAGGCCGCTCTGCTGTGGTCGATGGCCGATGCGACCGCCTTCAGCTATGCCCGCGGCATGTCCTACTGGCATTCGCGCACCCGCTTCTGCGGTGTGTGCGGCGGCGCCGTGGCGTTTGCCCGTGGCGGCTTCGTCGGTCGTTGCGCGCAGTGTTCCACCGAGCACTACCCGCGTGTCGATCCCGCCGTGATCGTCGCCGTGGAAAACCAGGGCCGGCTGCTGCTGGGCCGGCAGTCCAACTGGGCACCGCGGCGTTACTCGGTGCTGGCCGGCTTCGTCGAACCCGGCGAGACCTTCGAGCAGACCGTGGTGCGCGAAGTGCACGAGGAGAGCAAGGTGCGGGTGACCGCGTGCCAGTACCTCGGCTCGCAGCCGTGGCCGTTCCCGGGCGCGCTGATGATCGGCTTCCGTGCACAGGCGCAGGATGACCTGCCGACGGTGGATGGCGAGCTGGAAGACGCGCGCTGGTTCAGTGCCGACGAGGTGGGCGCGGCACTGGCACGCGATGTGGAGGACGATGGCCAGGGCATCCGCCTGTCGCCGCCGATCTCGATTTCGCGCGGCCTGATCGAACACTGGTACCGCCAGCAGAAGGGCTGAACCCGATCCTCTGCCGGTCCGGTCGTGGCAGCTGTATTGCCGCCACCTGAACACGGCCCGGGTTACAGTCCGGTTCACCGCTGAGGGCGCCGCTGCGACAGGTAAGGTAGCGGCGCCGAGCGTTCTGTTTCGTAGGGAGACCTGCCATGTTCACCACTCTGGCCGCCGTGCTGGTGGCACTGGCCCTGGGCCATGTTGCCCCGGCCGCTGCCGCCTCGCTGCGCCGTTTCGACGGCTTCCGGCGCTGGCTGGGCTGGCTGGACGCGCGCGGCGGCAAGGCCTGGCAGGGTCCGGCAGGCGTGGCCCTGGCATTGCTGCCGCCGCTGCTGCTGATGGTGCTGCTGGCGTGGTTGCTGCGCGGGGTGCTGTTCGGTCTGCCGTCGCTGTTGCTGGGCGTGGGCGTGCTGGCCTGGTGCTGGGGGCCACGCGACCTGGACCGCGATATCGAGGCCATCATCGATGCCGATGACGCGGCGACGCGACAGGCGGCCGTGCGCAACCTGCAGTCGGCCGGGGGCAGCCTGCGCGAGGACGTGCCCTCGCTGGTCGAGGCGACCGTGCTCAATGCACTGCGGCGCTGGTTCGCGGTGCTGTTCTGGTTCCTGCTGCTGGGCCCGGCCGGTGCGCTGGGCTATCGCCTGCTGGCATTGATGGCGGAAAGCCCGATGCGTGCTCGCGTGCCGGTGGAGCCGCTGGCGCTGGCACAGCGGCTGCTGGGCTGGATCGAGTGGCCGGTGGCACAGCTGATGGCATTCTCGATGGCGCTGGTGGGCAACTTCGATACGGCGTGGAAGGCCTGGCGCCAGGCCCATGGCGAGCGCCTGGCCGGCAACATCGGGTTCCTGGGCGCGGTGGCGCGGGCCAGCGTCAACGCCGAGCTGCGCGAGGACGCGCACGATTACACCGAGGCGGGGCTGTTGCCGGTGTGGCAGCGGTTGCCGGACCTGCGCGATGCGATGAGCCTGGTGTGGCGGATGCTGCTGCTGTGGCTGGCGATCCTCGCCCTGCTGGTGATTGCAGGCTGGGTGACGTAGTTGCTTTGCAGGGCTTGCAGCCCTGCACCTGCAGAGGCCAAAGCCAAAGCCAAAGCCAAAGCGGCTCTGGGTTGCTGAGGGTTGGGCGGGGCGGTGT